>NZ_JBKXTT010000004.1:285046-296580 GCF_047017445.1 Marvinbryantia sp.
TCTCCGGCGGCAGCTCCGGTTCTGTTTCGGGATCCGTCTCCGACGGCAGCTCCGATTCTGTTTCGGGACTCGTTTCCAACGGCAGCTCTGATTCTGTTTCAAAGTCCGCCTGGTCAGGCTGTTTGTCCGTTTCGTCACTGGAAGGGATAACGGTTACTTCGCCGGGGCCGATGGCGGCGAGAGTTTCTAATTCCGTATCCTCCACGCTTTCCGGCGTCGTTTGCGCCGTTTCGTCAGAGACTTCGGCAGAACCGGAAACAGACAGTCCGCTCGAAGCGGCAGGAAGCGTCTCGTTCAAAACCTCTGTTTGTGTGTCTGGAGCCTTTTTGGCGGCTCCCTGTTTTGTATCGGCTGCATCGGCGGATATTTCACCGGCAGCAGAGGCGGCGCAGACAGTCTGCCAGTCTGCGTATCCGGAGTCTTCAGATGTCTGGGCCGCGCTTGCTGGGCTTGCTGCCAAAGACAGGCTCAGTGCCAATGCCAGCGTCCTGGTTAACAATTTATTCTTCATTTTACCCCTCCTCCATCATGCCGGCAAGCGCCAGTAAAATTTCAAGATCTGCATCCTCCAGGTTCCGGTTCTGGGAAATCACGCTGACAGTATAGCGTGAGCCATTTACAACCGTATAGAGTGACTGCATGACTGCGTTCAGGTCTTCGTCAAAGTACGCGTCGCTTATAAAGGTATAATTTTCCAGCTCCAGAATTGCGCTGCCAAGCGAATCCTCCGATTCTGACAGAAGATTTTCCTGATAATCCTGTTTTTCCCCATCAGACATTTCATCCAGGCTTCCTGTGATCCAGAGGTCGGGATAACAGAGAAAATAAAGGCTTAAATCATCGATGGTTCCGGCAGCCGCTGAGATATTCCCGGCGCTGCCCGCCCACAGCGGAAGTTCTGACGGAAGCGTGATCTGCAGCTCGTGCAGCCTGAATGTGTATGGCTCTCCGTCGGTTCCCTGCATCCACTGCCAGTCTGACGTTTCTGTGTCAGTGTTTTCCGCCCTGGCGACAGAACCGCCTGTCGGCCAGAAGCAGCACATTGCCAGCGTCAGGCCTCCCGCAAGGGCTGCGCGTCCGGGAACGTGTAAATACTTTTTTCGTTTCATACAATACCTCCTTCTGTTCATACAGAGCTTTTCTGATTGTCTTTTTATAATAGCAGAAGGGCGTTACAGAAAAGGCAACTTTTTTCCTTCTGCATTGCGTGGAGTGTGCAGTTTTTCATCGGGAATGCAATGCGGAGCGGAGAGCGGCAGCGCGTATTTATTGCAAGAGCGCTGGCGCAGCAGCTGCAGATCCTGCTGCTGGATGAACCGACCAGTAGCGAGGAAAACATCCGGGAGGTATACGGAGTAAGCACGGAAATTATGCCGATCGACGGCTGCCGTCACATGGTTTTAAAACGCACGGTATGACGGCGGCGAAAACTATAGAAAAGAAAAATAAAAGAACCCGAACGCAGTTTTGCGGTCGGGTTTTTTAATAAGCGGAGAGCAAGGGATTCGAACCCTCGGTGGGTATTAGCCACACGGCTTTTCGAGAGCCGCACCTTAAACCACTCGGACAACTCTCCATCTGTACATCTCAAAAAGTGGATGCATCGCTGATTATAGCAGAGTTTTTGCCGTCTGTCAAAGAAAATTCGCAAAGTCGCGATAAAAATTAATTGAGATGGACAAAAAAATGTAGTATAGTAAAAATATATTCACGGATATATCTTAACTATACGAGGGAAAGAGGGTAAAAGATTATGTTACGAGTTGGATTATTGACGAGCGGCGGCGACTGTCAGGCGTTGAACGCGACCATGCGCGGTATCGTAAAGGGATTATCGTCAAATGTGGACGAGCTGGAGGTTTACGGCTTTCTCAACGGTTACAAGGGCCTTATTTACGGCGACTACCGTCTGCTTACGGCGCAGGATTTCTCCGGTATCCTGACAAAGGGCGGCACGATCATCGGTTCCTCCAGACAGCCGTTTAAAATGATGCGCGTTCCGGATGAGAAGGGATTGGACAAGGTTGAGGCGATGAAGCAGAATTATTACAAGCTGCGCCTGGACTGCCTGGTGATCCTCGGCGGAAACGGCACGCAGAAGACGGCGAACCTGCTGCGCGAGGAAGGTCTGAACATTATCCATATGCCGAAGACCATCGACAACGATATCTATGGAACGGATATGACCTTCGGCTTTTACAGCGCGGTGAATATCGCGACCGATGCGATCGACTGCATCCACACGACGGCTTCCTCACACAACCGTGTATTTATCGTGGAGATCATGGGACATAAGGTTGGACAGCTCTGTCTGTACGCCGGCATTGCGGGCGGCGCGGACATCATTCTGATCCCGGAGATCCCGTACGATATCGACAAGGTGATCGAGGCGATCGACCACAGAACGAAGCAGGGCAAGGGCTTTACGGTCATTGCAGTTGCAGAGGGCGCGATCTCCAAGGAAAAAGCGGCGATGAGCAAGAAGGAACTGAAGGAGTACATGAAGGATTACAAGTACCCGACGGTTTCCTATGAGATCGCAGCAAAGATCGAGGAGCGTTCCGGCACAGAGGTGCGCGTGACGGTTCCGGGACATACCCAGCGCGGCGGCAGCCCGTGTCCGTATGACCGCGTGCTCTCCACAAGATTGGGCGCGGCGGGCGCAAAGGCGATCTTAAACGGCGATTACGGATACATGATCGCGATCGTTAATGGAAAGACTAAGAAGGTGCCGCTCGGAGATGTGGCCGGCAAACTGAAAACCGTTTCTCCGGACGACCAGATCGTAAAAGAAGCAAAATTAATCGGTATCAGCTTTGGCGATTAGGAGTAGATGAATGTCATATACTGCTTTGTACCGCAAATTTCGTCCTGACACCTTCGCAGATGTGAAGGGTCAGGACGCAGTTGTGCAGACACTGAAAAATCAGATAAAATCAGGACGCGTCGGACATGCCTATCTGTTCTGCGGGACGCGGGGAACCGGAAAAACCACCATCGCAAAGATCATGGCAAAGGCGGTAAACTGCGAACATCCGGTGGACGGCAGTCCGTGCAACGAGTGCGCGACCTGCCGCGCGATCGCGGCGGGAAGCTCGCTGAACGTTATAGAAATCGACGCGGCGTCCAACAACGGCGTGGACAACATCCGTGAGATCCGCGAGGAGGTTTCCTACTCGCCGACGGAGGGGCGCTACAAGGTTTATATTATCGACGAGGTTCATATGCTTTCCATCGGCGCATTCAATGCGCTTTTAAAAACGTTGGAGGAACCGCCCTCCTACGTTATTTTTATTCTTGCGACGACGGAGGCGAACAAGCTCCCGGTGACGATCCTTTCCAGGTGCCAGCGCTACGACTTTAAGCGTATCCCGGTGGCAACCATTGAGGAGCGTCTGCAGGAGCTTCTTACGGCGGAAAAACTGGAGGCCGAGGACAAGGCGATCCATTACATTGCGCGCAAGGCAGACGGCGCGCTGCGCGATGCGTTAAGCCTGCTGGATCAGTGTATCGCATTCTACCCCGGACAGCGTCTCACCTATGAGCAGGCGCTGGAGGTGCTTGGGGCGGTGGATACGGAGGTGTTCAGCCGCATTCTGCGCAAAGTGCTGAAACAGGATGTGCGCGGCCTGATGGAGGAGCTGGAGGAACTGGTGATGCAGGGGCGCGAGCTGGGGCAGTTTGTGACGGATTTCACCTGGTATCTGCGCAACCTTCTGCTCCTGAAATCCTCGGACGATATGGAAGAGGTGCTGGATATCTCCGCGGAAAATTTAAAGCTTCTGCAGGAGGAGGCGGGGATGGTCCGCGAGGACACCCTGATGCGCTACATCCGCATTTTTTCAGAACTGTCCAACCGTATGCGCTACGAATCATCGAAGCGGATCGCGCTGGAGGTGGCGCTGATCAAGCTGTGCCGTCCGCAGATGGAGACGGATAATACCTCCGTGCTGGAGCGGATCCGCAATCTGGAGAGGCAGCTCGCGGAGGGCGTGGTGATCGCGCAGCAGACAGGCAGTGCCGGAGGGGGATCTGGCGCTGTGAGCGGTGCGCCTGCGCAGGAAAATAAAATGCTCCCGGAGGATAAGCCGGCAAAGGCGGCGCCGGAGGATGTGCAGCGGGCGGCTTCTATGTGGAGAAGCATTGCAAACGAGGCGGGCGGAAGATTCGGCATGGTGCTGCAGACAAAGGCGGAGCCGCGCTACGACCCGGCGGAGGATGCGAGCTGTCTGTATGTCGTGTTCCAGGACTTTCTGGGTGAAAAATATATCCATGACAACGAAAAAAAAGAACTGCTGGAGAATATCATCGAATCAAAGATCGGAAAAAAGATTGACATAAAAATGGTTCTCGCGGCGGATATGTCGGGCGGCAGCCAGAAGCTGTATGCGGTGTCCGTAGAGGAAAAATTGCGGGAAAAGATTCATAATATAGAAATTGAGGTAGACGATTCCCCGGTGGATGCGTTCTAAAGAAAGAAGGAGGATTTGAATATGGCAAAACGCGGAGGTTTCCCGGGCGGAATGCCGGGCAACATGAACAACTTAATGAAGCAGGCGCAGAAGATGCAGAAGCAGATGGAGGAGAACCAGAAGGCGCTTGAAGAGAAGGAATTTACAGCGGCAGCGGGCGGCGGAGCCGTGGAGGTGACGATCTCCGGCAAGCGCGAGGTGCTGAAGGTCAGCCTGAAGGAAGAGGTGGTAGACCCGGATGATATCGAGATGCTGGAGGACCTGATCGTTGCGGCGACCAATGAGGCGCTGCGTAAAGTGGAAGAGGAGTCGAGCGCGGTGATGTCGAAATTAACGGGCGGCCTTGGCGGAGGGTTCCCGTTCTGATGGAATACTACAGCAGACAGATCAGTCGTCTGATCGAAGAGTTTTCCAAGCTTCCCGGAATCGGGGCAAAATCTGCGCAGCGTATGGCGTTTCACATTATCAATCGCCCGGAGGAGGAGGTAAAGGCTCTTGCCCAGGCGATTCTTGACGCCAAAGAAAACGTCCGTTACTGTAAGCAGTGCTTTACACTCACGGACAGCGAGCTGTGCCCGATCTGCAGCAATCCGAAGCGGGATGCAAAGACCATCATGGTCGTGGAGAATACCAGAGATCTGGCGGCGTATGAAAAAACAGGAAAATACGAGGGCGTGTATCACGTTCTGCACGGTGCGATCTCTCCGATGCTGGGGATCGGGCCGAACGATATCCGTTTGAAGGAGCTTATGCAGCGCCTGCAGGGGGATGTGAAGGAGGTCATCATCGCTACCAATTCCAGCCTGGAGGGCGAGACGACGGCAATGTACATCAGCAAGCTGATCAAGCCGACCGGCATCAGGGTTACGAGGATCGCCAGCGGCGTTCCCGTGGGCGGCGACCTGGAGTACATCGACCAGGTGACGCTGCTGCGCGCGCTGGAGGGCAGAACAGAGCTGTGATGATTGCTCATGATACTGCAATAATTGCGAACTTTATAAAATATTTTAAATTAAGGCATCAAAATCATGTACTTTTGATGCCTTTTGTGGTACACTGAACATATTAAATGAATACAGGAGGGTAACATGAACAAGTTAGAGTTACAAAAGACTGCTAACGAGATCCGCAAAGGGATCGTCACGGCAGTTCATAGTGCAAAAGCAGGGCATCCGGGCGGTTCCCTGTCTGCAACAGAGGTGTTTACATATCTCTATTTTGAAGAAATGAATATCGATCCGAAGGATCCGAAAAAGCCGGACCGCGACCGTTTCGTTCTCTCAAAAGGGCACACGGCGCCGGGCTTATATTCCACTCTGGCACACAGAGGCTACTTCCCGGTAGAGGATCTGACGACGCTGCGTAAGCTTGGTTCCTATCTGCAGGGGCATCCGAGTATGCAGTATATTCCGGGCGTCGACATGTCCAGCGGTTCTCTTGGACAGGGCATCTCAGCAGCATGCGGTATGGCGCTTTCTGCAAAACTGAGTAATGAAGACTATCGTGTCTACACACTGCTCGGCGACGGCGAGATCCAGGAAGGACAGGTCTGGGAGGCGGCGATGTTCGCAGGTGCAAGAAAACTGGACAACCTGGTAGTTATCGTGGACAATAACGGTCTGCAGATCGACGGCAGGATCGAGGACGTATGTAATCCGTACCCGATCGACAAGAAATTTGAGGCATTCAACTTCCATGTAATCAATGTGGCAGACGGTAATGATTTCGACCAGCTTGCGGCTGCTTTTGCTGAGGCGAGAGCGACCAAGGGTATGCCGACGGCGATCATTATGAAGACAGTAAAAGGAAAAGGCGTTTCCTTCATGGAAAATCAGGTATCCTGGCACGGCACGGCTCCGAACGACGAGCAGTATGCAGTTGCTATGGCAGACTTAGAAAAGGTAGGTGAAGCATTATGTCAGATGTAAAGAAGATTGCAACCAGAGAAAGCTACGGCAACGCGCTCGTAGAGGTGGGAAAGGAAAACCCGAACGTAGTCGTTCTGGACGCTGACCTTGCGGCAGCTACCAAGACAGGTACCTTTAAGAAAGTATTCCCGGAGCGTCACATTGATTGCGGTATCGCAGAGTGCAACATGACAGGCGTGGCGGCAGGTCTTGCTACCACAGGAAAGATTCCGTTTATCAGCTCCTTTGCAATGTTTGCAGCAGGACGTAACTTTGAGCAGGTGCGCAATTCCATCGGTTATCCGCATCTGAACGTAAAGATTGGCGCAACCCATGCCGGCATCTCCGTTGGCGAGGACGGCGCGAGCCACCAGTGCAACGAGGATATCGCTCTGATGAGAACGATCCCGGGCATGGTTGTAGTATGCCCGTCTGACGATGTGGAGGCAAAGGCGGCGGTAAAGGCAGCCGTAGAGCACGAGGGGCCGGTATATCTGCGCTTCGGCCGTCTGGCTGTCCCGGTGATCAACGACCGTCCGGATTATAAATTTGAGCTTGGCAAGGGCGTTGTGCTCCGCGAGGGCAAGGATCTCACCATCGTTGCGACCGGACTTCCGGTAGCGGAGTGTCTGGCGGCGGCGGAAATGCTGGCAAAGGACGGCATCGACGCAAAGGTGATCAACATCCACACCATCAAACCGCTGGATGAGGAGCTGATCATCGCAGCGGCAAAGGAAACCGGCAAGGTAGTGACGGTAGAAGAGCATTCCGTGATCGGCGGTCTTGGCAGCGCCGTATGCGACTGCCTGTGCGCAAACGCGCCGACGAAGGTTCTGAAAATCGGCATGAATGATAAATTCGGCGAGTCCGGTGCGGCAGTGGCACTGCTTCACAAATACGGACTGGATGCGGAAGGCATCTACAACAAGATCAAAGAGTGGGCGTAACCGCCAGCAGGATCCCCTGGAAGATGCACTCCGCCAGTGACATCACGGCGGACAGGCGCGTTGTCTGGAGGATCAGCTGCGAAAATTCACCGGTGGTATTGATGATGCCGGTGATAGCGATATCCCCTACCTCCATCAGCTTTTTATCCACGCCGGAACCAGGGCAGAGACTGCCGTGGGAGACGGTGATGTAGTGCTGGTGGCGTCTGGCGCCCAGCGAGGCGTCGATGGCAATGATCGGATTGTATGGGTGAAAATATTTTATGGAACGCATAGCGTCCTTCAGATTCAGCGCATGGATCGGAAAGTCCAGCGTTCCGTAGACCGGAAGCGTGAAATTATCGGCGTACTGCAGCCTTGTGCCCACCAGCGGGCCGAGACTGTCGCCGGTCACGCGGTCGCTTCCGATACAGACAAAAACCGGCGGAAATTCCGGCGGGCAAACAACAGAGATCAACTGTCCCAGCTGCGCGGCAAGCAGCGTTGGGGCAGTTTTTTCTTTTCCGTTAATGTAGTGAACCTTTGAAGAAATTGTTTTCATAGATATTTGTCCTTTTACTCCTGTAAATTAATGTATCGCCGGACGATGCTGTTTATTCCTCTTCAGTTTGTCCGTTTTTTGGAAAAATATGCAGCGCGGCATTTGTCGAAGGAATTGCTTGTTCGCGGTTTCTGTTTCGCTAAAATTTGCAAAAAATATATGGTAGGCTGATTCCAAAAAGGAGTGAGTATAAATATGGCAGAAACAAGCAAAGAATGGAAGATGCCGAAAAATATCAGGCAGATCGGGGACGGAGGCGGAAACAGGAAGGTTTATATAGAAGATTATGTGATGACCTTTCTGGAGGGGATCTCGGCGGAGGATAAACAGAAAAAAGCGATATTGCTTGGAGAGGTGCGCAAGCTGGAGCAGAATCCCTGTATTTTTGTGAGCGGCGCGATCGAGACAGACAGCCTTTCGATGGATGAGGGGGAGAAAAAGGCACTGCAGGAAAAGATGGAGCGCTGTTTTGCCGGAAAATGCGTCGTGGGCTGGTTCCTGACAGCGGAGGAATCTCCGGTCCGCATGACGTCGGAGATCAAAGAAATATTCCGGAGGGAGTTTCCGGGCGACGACCAGGCGCTGATCGTGCGGGACGACCAGGAGGAGGAAACCTCTGTTTTTCTGATGGAGGAGGAAGAACCGGCGGCGCAGCCGGGCTTTTATATTTATTACGATAAAAATCCGGCAATGCAGGAGTATATGGTTGCCCGGAACGAGGGAAAATCGGTGGAGAAGGAAGCGCCGGTGAAGGATGACGCGATTAAGCGCTTCCGCAAAATCATAAAGGAAAAGAAAAAAGTACCGCAGGTCACCATGCCGAAGAGAGGAAGGCTTGTCTATCTCACAGGCGGCTTTCTGGTCGTGACGGTGCTGGCGCTCGGCGTCACCATGGTTTACAACTACGATAAAATGAAGCAGGTGGAGCAGAGCCTTGCGCGTCTGACGGACAATGTAGACAGCCAGAGCGGTTATCTGGAGGACACGGCACAGGTTATGTTACATATGGATGATAAAATTGAGCTGCAGACGGAGGTGATCACGGAGGTGCAGACTGTGGAGACGCCGGAAACGACTGCAGCGAAGTCCGTAAAGAGCGATACGGAGACGGAAAACTCTGAGGCGGAGCAGACCGTGCAGAACGATGCCGCGGCGAAAGAAGAAATCACGGTACAGACAGAGCCGCAGACGGAGAGCGAAGGCAGCGATACAGAAGCTCCGGTATCGGCGGTAGCGCGCGCTTCCTACACGGTGAAAGCGGGCGATACGCTTGCCGGCATCAGTGAGATGTATTACGGCAGTCTGGAAAAGGTGGAGGAAATCTGCGCGCTGAATGGAATTGACGACGAGAATACGATTCTTCCGGGGCAGAAAATTTTACTTCCATAAACGGGAAAATCGTGTTACGATGGACGCATGACACAGCAGTCATGAAAGAGGAAAACCAGATTTGCAAACGGAGTACCGATATATGTTAAAGATAAAGAAAATAAAATTTCCGCACCCTTCTTTTCCGGGAAAGTGGAAAGAGACGATAAAGAAGATCACAGAAAGAAAACGGGAAAAAGCGCAGGCAAATATGCAGAGCGACGAGATGATGAGCCTTTCCGAGAAGCTGAAGCTGCACAGGGATAAGGTGCATCTGCGTACGGTGCTGCTGGCGGCAGCGGCGGTGCTGCTGGTTGGAGGAGCGTTTGTCTACAGCCGTGTCAGAGTGCTCCACAGGTACAGCGTGCTTTCCAGCGTGGAGCGTTCTGATGATGCTGCCACCAGCTATGTGCGCCTGGACAATCGGACGCTGAAATGCAATCCGAACGGCGTGACATGTGTCAATGATTCCAACGAGGTGCAGTGGAACGTTACCTTTACCCTGCAGAATCCGATCGTGGATGTCTGCGGCTCCACCGTGGTTGTGGGGGATCAGAGAGGACAGGACGTCTATGTGTTTAACAAAGAAGGACAGATCGGACATTTTGAAGTGGAATATACGCTCACAAAGGTTCGCGTGGCAGCGCAGGGCGTTGTTGCGGCGGTTCTGGAGGACGGCGATATCACCTATGTGAATGTATATGATTCATCGGGAACACTGCTGGTAAAGAGCAAAACCACGATGAATGAAAACGGATACCCGCTTGATATTGATATTTCGGCGGATGGACAGAAGCTGGCGGTTTCCTATCTGACAATGGATAATAAAGATGTAAAAACCAATATTGTGTTTTACAATTTCTCCGCTGTCGGACAGAGTGCGGCGGATTATCAGGTAAACAGCGTGGAGTATGAAGCGGCGGTGGCTCCCGCCGTACATTTTCTGAGCGGCAGCTATGCGGTAGCGTGCCGCGACGACGGGCTTACGTTTTTCAGCGGCAGACAGGTTCCTGAACAGAGGGCGGAGATTACTGTGGAACAGGAAATTATCAGTATTTTCCACAGCGATGATTATGTCGGCATTATTACGGCGAATGAGGATGAGGCGCATAAAAACAAATATAAAATGCAGATTTACCGTGCGGATGGGAGCAGATGCGGCACGGGTTATTTTGATATGGATTACACCAACGTGGTTGCGGAGGAGGGAGAAATCATCCTCTATGGAACGCATGATATTGAAATTTACAGCACCGGCGGAAGAAAAAAAGCATCTGTGGAATATGAAAAGCAGATTTCCGGCATGATAAAGCTGGGCGGCTTTCATAAATATCAGGTGCTCACGCCGGACAGCACGGACAAGATACGATTAAAATAGGAGCAAAAGATGAATTTACTGACGATTATTGTACTTATAATATTTGCGATCTCTGTTTTACATGGCTACCGCAGAGGCTTTATTAAAAGCCTTGCGTCTTTGGTGTCCATCGTTTTGTCAATTGTTCTTGTAAATATTGCCACGCCGTATGTGACGGATTTTCTGAAAACGCAGACGCCGGTCTACGACTATATTCTGGAAAAATGTGAGAATACCTTCCGTGTTGCCACTGCGTCCGACGGCGATCGGGAGACAGAAACGGATGCTGCGGGAGAGGGAATGGTGAACCTCGGCGCTGCCGGGGAGGAACAGACAGCGTCGGGAGAAACCAAATCCGGTACAGACACATCCGGGCAGAGCGGGGACACTGCCTGGCAGGAGGCGTGGATTAACAATTTAAAAATTCCACAGACGCTGCAGAACCTTCTTAAAGAAAATAATACTCCCGAATATTATGCGAAGCTTGCGGCCGAGAGCTTTGCGGACTATGTGCCGAAGTATATGGCAGGCTTAATTCTGAATCTGATTTCCTTTGTGGCGACGTGGATTCTGGTGATCAGCTTTATCTGGCTGGCAGTTATGACGCTGGATGTGATCGCGTCTCTTCCGGTGCTGCGCGGCGTCAACCAGATCCTTGGCCTGGCGCTTGGATTTTTTCAGGGACTCATCATCGTGTGGGTTGCTTTCCTTATTATAACTATATTTAGTAATACAGATATCGGAAAACAACTGATGACAATGATTGGGGAAAGCCCGGTTTTGAGCGCCCTGTATGAGTCCAATCTGCTGCTTGAATTTTTGCAGGATACGGTGAAAAATATTTTCTGAAAAAAATGAAAAAAGTTTTCTGAAAAAAATGAAAAAAGTTGTGTCAAGCATTTTTGAAAATGTCCCGAAAAAACTGAAACATTAGCACCGGTT
>NZ_JBKXTT010000005.1:0-126147 GCF_047017445.1 Marvinbryantia sp.
TGGTGGTTTTACGTACTTAGGGCTAGCCGCCGCGCTAGCGGCTTGGTACAATGAAAGAAAAAAGGACGGTGGCGTTTATGAGAGAAAAGATCAACCATCTATATGTGGATAGCCAAGAAACCTGTTATTACATAGCCTTGTGGAGCTGAAAAATCAGCTCATACAACAGGGCAGATTACGAAGCCGCTTATTCTTAATTGATTGTTAAGAGTAAGCGGCTTTTTTGCGGTGCGCCTAGCGGCGCACGTTTCCAACAGGTGCAAGTCATAAACACTGTGGGGGAAAGAAAAACTGCGCAGATACCGCAGAAATCTTCCGCATCTGTGAGAAGAGGCAGCGGGAGAAGCAGGTTATTTCTGATAGTATTCGATAAACAGCTTTATAAATTTTTCGACTGTCTGAGAAATATAACAATGCCTGTTTGTCACGATGCTCATTTCACGGATTGCTTCGGGGTGGTCTATCCGATAAAATAACACCTGTGAAGAGGGCTTGTTAATAATGCGGTTGCTGATAAAGGTTGCACCGATCCCGGCTTCTGCCAGTGCATATAAAGTAGCCATCTGGGATGCTTCCATCCGAATGTCCGGTGAAATACCTGCCGCTTCAAAAAATTGGTCGGCTCTGTGGCGCAGATCATAGCTGGATTTCAGCAGTACAAACGGAGTGTCAGCAAATGACCGCATATCTATGGCCGGAGAAGAAAGGTTGGCGGAATCAAGAAGCTCTTTGCTGGTCATTGCGTAGGAAGCCAGGCCTTGATTTACCGGAAAGGAGATGGGCACAGCTAAAACAAGTTCATCCTGAAAAACAAATTTATTTTTGAAATTGGGTTCTTTTGCCGGACGACTGGCAAAGGTAAGGTCTATTTCTTTTTTGAGCAGCATCTCTTTGAGCTCATAAGCGCCGGATTCGAGAACATCCAGCTGGACACCGGGGTATCGTTTTTGATACTCCAATAAAACCGGAGGCAGAATATATGAAAAAATATAGCTTGAAGCACCTATCTTGATACTGCCGGTAGTGAGGTCGGATAAATCCTGAATTCTCGTCTGCAATTCTTTTTCAATCTGTAGGATTTCCTTAATTTTTTCAATATATATTTCGCCGGCGGCAGTAAGCCGCAGCGGCTTTTGATTGCGGTCAAAAATCGGCATTCCGATGCGTGCTTCCGCTTTCTGGACAGATATGCTCAGAGCGGGCTGGGTAATGTAAAGGGCTTCGGCCGCTTTTGCAAAACTTCCTTTTTTATAAATAGTATAGATGTATTTCATTTCCGCTTCCATAACGCACTCCTATAAATTCAATTAATGTTAAATAAATTATATATAATTGTATTTATACTTTCAACAGTTTATTATGGAAATACAAGATAAAACTATAATTAATAAACAGGAGGTTGTGTATGGAAAAACCAGTAATGCGGAAATTTCCACAAAAAATGGCTGACATTCCAATTGATTTTGCGCATCCGAACCAAACTCTGATGCAGGGCTGTTTTGAGGAAACCGCAGCAGTAAATGGTGAGAGCAGGAGCTTTCTGACGTATATTCCGGAAAAGCTGGAATATTGCCAGCCATGTCTGATCGTAGCTCCGCCAGCAGGTGTGGATCTGGCAGAATATATGGAAGAATCCGGACTGAAAAAGCTGGCGGATGATAAAAGGCTGTTTCTCTTTTTACTGAAGGCGGATCCTTCCGGCTGGAAGGATGACGGAAGTGATGCGGATTACATGAACGCTGTGTATACGGAGGTGCAGTCCAGAAATTATTATGTGACGATGCAGGATAATATTTATGCCTGCGGAATCGGGGACGGGGCTGCGATCGCACATCAGGCGGTGCAGAAAATGGCGAGCGAGTGGAGCGGTCTGTTCAGCTTTGGAACAATCGGAGTGAATTTAAGGGAATCCAGTGAGTGTACGGCGGAAAATGCAGAACAGAATGGTACGGAACTTCGCATTGAGGCCGCAAAATGCCAGGTGCCTGTCTGGATGACGTTTGCCGATCTGGAGGATGGTTTTAATCTGCAAGCGGTTGATTACTGGAAGGAGCAGAATCATGTGACGGATGATCCGCTGAAAGGGCAGGGGGCGGATCTGATCTGGATGCCGTCGCCGGTAAAGAGGTTCAGTGAGGTGAATGAGGAGCAGATCGCCCAGGTCAGAGTTACGCTGGATGCGGGAGAAGTAACCCTCGGGCGTCTGGAAAAAGTGTGGAATTACATAGGGATGGCGAGAAGGCACCGGAGTTTTACAAGAAAGAACCTCAGATATTACAGGGAGCCGCTTGCCTGCGGAGCCGTATTACAGGAGCGGGTATTTGAGGGAATGAACCGTCTCTGGTATGAGTATGTGCCTGAGAGCTGTACTGCAGATCAGAAATGGCCGCTTGTTGTTGTGATGCATGGAAGAGGCGGAACGGCGGAAAGCTTTTTTGATATTAGTGCGATGTCTGTAGTGGCGGAGGCAAGGCGCTTTCTTGTGGTATTTCCGCAGGCAGGGATTCATCAGCAAAAGCCGGACGGATTAAAAAACGTACTTTACTGGAATGGAAGTTATGAAGGCAGGCCGGTGAACGATGTGGCATTTATCCGGTCTCTGGTAGAAGAGGTGGCAAAAAGACTGCCGGTTGACCGGAAACGGATCTATGCCTGCGGTCAGAGCAGCGGCGGAATTATGACGGATGTACTTTGCGGCAGCGCGGGCGATTTATTTGCGGCATGCGGAAGCTGGTCCGGAATGTATCATCCCAGAAAGGTCCACGGCACATATGAAAAAACAGAGGACGTGGTTCCCACCCTGTTTATCTGTGGGAATAAGGATCGTTTTTGCACGGCAGAAACAGAGGACGAAGAATTTCCGTTTTCATTAATACCGGAATTGCGGAAAGACATCGTTGAAAAAATAGAACGGTATCATTTGGATAAAAACCATGTCCAGACCTGGACGACGTGGCCTATCACATGGTACAGCTACCCGAACAGCCAGGGAATACCGCTTTTAACGGTAGGTATTGTCAGTGATATGGCACATGCGAACTATCCGGAAGAGAGTTGGATTACATACGATCAATTTTTTTCACAGTTTGCAAAGGATGAGGATGGAAATTTATGTTACCGCGGTGAGAAAGTTTTAATATAGCGCATTCGCTTAAATGGGGGAAAAAACATGAGTAAAGAGAAAAAGAACAAAAAATTTGCAGTACCGCACCAGTTGATTATTATTCTGATAATTGCCTTTCTGGCTATGATCGCAACTTATCTGATCCCGGCGGGACAGTATGAGAGCATAGAAGTGAATGGAAGAACGGCGATCGATGCCAATTCATTTTCGTATATCGAGCAGACGCCGGTATCGCCCTGGAATGCTCTTCTGGCTCTGCCGCAGGGCTTTTCAAAGCAGGTTAGCATTATTGTAATGGTTCTTATGATCGCTGCGTCAATGGAAGTGATTAATGCGACGCAGGTATTTGATGCAACAATTGGAAAGCTGGCTGCAAAATATAAAAATAACCTGTATCTGATCATACCGATTTTGCTGGGATGTTTTTCTATCCTCGGTGCCATGGGGATCAATACGCCGATCATCGCGTTTGTTCCGCTTGCGCTGCTTCTGGGATATAATCTGGGCGGTGACGCCATGATCGGTGTGTCGCTTGCGCTGCTGGGAATGACCTGCGGTCTGGCGGGAGGCGCTTTTTGTTCCTCATCCACTGCAGTGGCGCAGGGGCTGGTTGGTCTGCCGCAATTTTCCGGATGGCAGCTTCGAGTGGCAGCTACAGTCGTATTTTGGGCATTTACATCTGTTTTCCTGATCCGGTATACCAGAAAGGTGCAGGCGGATCCGAAAGCAAGCATTCTTTATGGAGTATCCGGAATTAAGCAGCAGGTTGAAGAAAAGGAAACGGCAGAGCTGACAATCCGCAAGGTCTGTACTCTGGCAGCGTTTTTGATCGGGTTTGTCATAGTAGTTTATGGTGCCACGCATGGATGGAGCACGTCCGATCAGATACCGGTCGTGTTTATGCTGACGGCGACCGCCTGTGGATTGATCTCCGGCATGTCTCCGAATGATATGGCAAAGCACTTTATAAATGGAGCAAAATCCGTAATCGGTGTTTGCGTTATCATAGGATTTGCAACAGGTATTAATATTATTTTGACTGATGGGAATATCCTGCATACGATTGTACATGCACTGAGCAGCCTGTTTGTCAATAGCTCCAGCTTTGTATCTGCGATTGGAATGTATATCTGTAACCTGCTGATTAATTTTGTTATCTGTTCCTCTTCGGGACAGGCGACAACGGTAATCCCGATTTTTTCCGGTATGGGGGATGTCCTTCAGGTTTCCCAGCAGTCTATCGTACAGACGTTCAATTTTGGAGATGCTATCACAAATGTTATTACACCGCTGTCGGGAACTTTGATGGCAAGCATCGGGTTTGCCGGGATTTCTCTGGATCGCTGGATTAAATTTGTGTGGAAATGGATTTTGATGAGCGTGCTGGCAGGAGGCATTTTTGTCATAATTGGCGTGGCGATCGGATACGGACCTTTTTAAGGACGGACCGACGCGGAAAATCAGCAGAAAATATTCAGAGAGAGGAAGAAAAAAATATGGATTATGCAAAAGAATCCTTGAAAATGCATTATGATTTGAGAGGGAAAATTGAGATTACCGCCAGAGTGGCAGTAGATACGAAAGAGGCACTCAGTCTGGCTTATACTCCGGGTGTGGCGGAGCCCTGCCTGCAGATTCAGAAGGACATCAGCAAGAGCTTTGAGCTGACCAGAAGGTGGAATACGGTTGCGGTGGTGACCGACGGTACGGCTGTCCTGGGCCTGGGCGATATCGGACCGGAGGCTGGAATGCCGGTGATGGAAGGGAAATGTGTTTTATTTAAGGCATTTGGAGATGTGGATGCGATTCCCCTCTGTGTGCGCAGTAAAAACGTGGATCAGATTGTGGAAACTGTGCGGCTTTTGGCGGGAAGCTTTGGCGGCGTAAACCTGGAGGATATCTCTGCACCCCGCTGCTTTGAAATTGAACGCCGGTTAAAGGAGTGCTGCGATATTCCGATTTTCCATGATGACCAGCACGGGACGGCTGTCATTACGCTTGCCGGGATGATTAATGCATTAAAGCTTGTGGGGAAGAAACTGGATGAGGTGAAGATTGTAACTTCGGGTGCAGGGGCAGCGGGGATCGCTATTATAAAGCTGTTAATTTCAATGGGATTAAAGAATGTGATTATGACGGACCGCACAGGCGCTATCTATAAAGGAAGAGACAATCTGAATGCGATCAAACAGGAAATGGCGGAAATCACAAATGTAAATCAGGAGAAGGGCAGTCTGAAAGAAGTAATAAAGGGAGCGGATGTATTTATCGGAGTTTCAGCTCCCGGCACGTTGACGGAGGAGATGGTACGTTCCATGGCAAAAGACCCGATCATATTTGCATGTGCCAATCCCACGCCGGAAATTTTCCCCGAAGCTGCAAAAGCGGCCGGAGCAGCCGTAGTATCCACGGGAAGATCCGACTATCCCAATCAGGTAAATAACGTGCTGTGTTTTCCGGGGATTTTCCGCGGTGCGCTGGATGTACGGGCTTCCGACATAAATGAGGAAATGAAAATTGCTGCGGCTTATGCGATCGCCGGATTGGTCAGCGAGGAAGAACTGTGTGCGGATTATATTTTGCCAAAGGCATTTGATCCGAGAGTAAGGGATGCCGTTGCCGCGGCAGTGGCGGAAGCGGCGCGAAAAAGCAACGTTGCGAGACTGGTATAATTGAAAAAGAGAAGAAGACGGGATCTCTCATCTTCTGTGCAGCGGTGATAGAAAAATAAATATTCAGGATAAGCCTTGCCGCCGGGTGTGTTTGGCGCCCGGCGGCATTTTTCGTTGCCATGCATCCGAAGGGAGCTGCCGGCGGCAGATCCTGTAGGTGTATTTTGCAGGGAAAAACATTAAACTTGATAAAAATGCTGCGCTTTTTGGCCCCGGACAGCGGAAATGCTGGAATTATATCGGAAAAAACGGGGAGGAAATCATAAATACGATACTGCAGGTGAAAATCCGCCTTGTGGTTTGGATTGTGTGATATCCCATACTAAAAAGCTGTATTCTAAAATGGGTATAGATGAAACTTGGAATAGCGTAAAAATCAGGGGGTGTTCGGCTAAAAAATTACCTCTTATTTGGTGTAGACGATGCGTTATTCATCGGTTACGGACGAGCTATGACAGAGTGCAGCAGTTTTGCCCGGTTGGGATTTATATGATTATGGAAGTGAAATCCGGACAGGTTTCTAAGGACGGATGTGGAAGTCTGAAGAGCAGGACCGGATGGGCGAGTTTGAGTTTTATGAAGAGAATTTAAGGATAGCGGTCAGTGAAGATGGATTTCTCTGCTGAACGTTATTTTTTGTTTCGGATATTTTTTTGAAATGATATAATAAACATGACATACTGTTGTCGTGTTGAGTTTGCTATGATATGAACGGAGCGTGAGAGATTATGAAGATAGACAGGCTGATAGGAATATTGTCGATCTTACTGCAGGAAGAGAAGACAACAGCTCCTGAGCTGGCAGAAAGGTTTGAAGTATCGCGGAGAACGATAAACCGTGATATTGAAGATCTGTGTAAGGCCGGGATTCCTATAAAGACTGTTCAGGGTGCCGGCGGAGGAATCAGCATTATGGATGGATACTGCATGGACAGGACAATTCTGACATCAAAGGACATGCAGATGATCCTTGCCGGGCTCCGGAGTCTGGATAGCGTGAGCGGAAGCCGATACTACGGACAGCTGATGGAGAAGCTTCAGACAGGATCGTCGGAATTCATAAGCGGCAGGGATTCCATGCTGATTGATCTGTCTTCCTGGTATAAGGGGTCGCTTGCTCCAAAGATCGAGGTGATTCAGAGTGCGATAGAGAACAGGCGTCTTTTGGAATTTAGGTATTATGCACCATCCGGAGAAAGCAGCAGAACGATTGAGCCCTATTATTTGGTTTTCAAATGGGCGAGCTGGTATGTGTGGGGCTGGTGTGAAGCACGGGAAGATTACAGGCTATTTAAGCTGAACCGCATGGACAGAGTTGCTGAAACGGAGAAAGATTTTGTCTGTCGGAATGCACCTATGCCGAATCTGTCGAATGAGAAGATATTTCCGGGCGGTATAAAGGTAAAGGCGCTTTTTTCACCGGATATGAAATGGCGGCTGGTTGAAGAGTTTGGACCGCATTGCTTTACGGAAGCGGATGATGGGAAGCTGCTCTTTACGGCGGATTATACGGATATGGATAACCTTGTGACATGGCTTATGACCTTCGGAGCGAAGGCTGAAGTGCTGGAGCCGATCGAGGCGCGGGATATCATCCGCAGGAATGCGGAGCAGACACTAAAAATATATATGGAGGATTAGCATAATGAGATTAGACGGTTTTGGATTATTTGTTGACGATATTGCAAAGATGGAACGCTGTTTCTATTATATGGCAGGAAAGATTTTGAGAAGATGACAGGCCAAAGATATAAATATATCAATGGTCTGAACGGTCATTTTGAAATAGCATTGTATGTCGATACATTTGGTGAGGTTGATGAGGCGTATAAAAAAGCTATGGAAAACGGTGCCGCATCGATTCTTCCGCCGGTGCTTGAACCGTGGGGACAGAGAACCTGCTATATCGCGGATCCGGAAGGAAATCTGATCGAGATCGGTTCGTGGAATAAGCCTTATGAAGAGAAGGATCTGACGGAGGAATAATGATCATGGCGTTTGATTATAAGAAAGAATACAAAGAGTTTTACATGCCGAAGGGCACGCCTTCCATTGTGACTATCCCGAAAATGAATTACATTGCGGTAAGGGGCAGAGGAAATCCTAATGATGAAGATGGCGCATACAAGCAGGCTATAGGTTTGTTGTATGCGATTGCTTTTACAATAAAGATGAGCAAAAAGGGTGACCACCAGATTAACGGATATTTTGATTATGTGGTGCCGCCCTTAGAGGGATTCTGGTGGCAGGATGAGCGGCATCCGGTGGATGCCATGGTGCGAACCGACCGGGCTGGCAGGCAGGATGGAGCAGTCGGCATTGATTATGCGCATAAGGATGCTTTTCAGTGGATTTCCGTCATTCGATTGCCGGACTTTGTCACAAAGGAAGATTTCGATTGGGCAGTTAGAGAAGCGACGGCAAAGAAGAAACAGGATTTTTCAAAGGTTGAGTTTTTTACCTACGATGAAGGACTGTGCGTACAATGCATGCATATCGGGCCGTATGATGATGAGCCTGCCACAGTAGAGACGATGCATCATTTTATGGAAGAACAGGGGTATGTTCTTGATATCACCGACCAACGGTTTCATCATGAGATTTATCTGAGTGATGCGCGTAAGGTTGCACCGGAGAAACGGAAGACTGTGGTAAGACATCCGATAAGGAGGATCTGAATGTATGGAATATATCAGAGTTACGAAAGAAAATCTGGAAAAGGAGCATATCTGCTGTGCCATTTCAAACAATAAGGATGTGCAGGTAGTATCAAAGAAGGCCTGGCTTGCAGACAGGTTTGATGAAGGACTTGTATTTCTTAAGAGCGTTGAACGCGGGAAGTGCTTTATCGAATATATTCCTGCGGAGAATGCGTGGAATCCCATCCATGCTCCGGGGTATATGTATATTGACTGTCTGTGGGTATCGGGTTCTTTCAAGGGGCATGGATATGCAGGTGATCTGCTTTCAGAATGTATTAAGGACAGTAAGGAGAAGGGCAAGAAGGGGCTTTGTGTACTTGCGGCTGCAAAGAAGAAGCCGTTTCTGGCAGATCCGAAGTTCTTAAAGTACAAAGGCTTTGAGGTCTGTGATGAGGCCGATAACGGAATCCAATTATGGTATCTGCCGTTTGAAAAGGGAGCAGGGACTCCTTCGTTCAAAGAATGTGCAAAGCATCCTCATATAGAGGAAGATGGTTATGTTCTTTACTATACGAATCAGTGTCCGTTTAATGCGAAGTATGTGCCGGTTTTGGAAGAGGTGGCTGAGAAAGACGGGATATCCTTCAAGGCTGTAAAGATCAGGAGCAGAGAGGATGCTCAGAATGCACCGACTCCGATCACGACATATTCGCTGTTCTGTGACGGGGAGTATATCACGAATGAGCAGATGAATGATAAGAAGTTCCGAAAGCTTATCGATGGGAGGAAATGATATGGCATCAACAAAAGAGTATCTGGATTTTGTCGTAGAGCAATTATCAGGGTTGGATGAAATCAGCAGTCGGGCAATGATGGGTGAGTATATACTTTATTATCACGGTCGGGTTTTTGGAGGAGTATACGATGACAGACTTCTGGTAAAGTCCGTCCCGGCGGCGATGAAACTGATGCCGGACGCTGAAATGGAGCTTCCGTATGAGGGAGCGAAAGAGATGATTCTGGTTGATGATGTGGATGATCGGGAGTTTTTATGCAAACTGGTTGAGAGCATGTGGAAAGAACTGCCGGATAAGAAAAAGAAGAAATAAAAAACAGGAAAATGCCGTCAACTCATACCAGAAATGTATGGAGTCAGAACAAAACTTAGAGAGGATAGGGAAGGAAATAGAGGAGACAGAGAGCAAAGCAGACGAAAAATAAGGTTTTTCATAATGTTGTGGTTTTTTCGTCACAAACCGACATTCTTCTTCGTATATATAATCAGAAACGTATAATTGCAGTCACATTTTTCTTAATTTGGAAAATCATTGAAATTATGCCCATATTTGGAAGTAGTTTGCAAATCAAAAGAGATAAAATAAACTGTAGTACAAGGTTAGAGGAAAAATGTGGGATGATAAAAGAGGGATTAATTGGGAAGAGAATCAAGGAGCTGTGCTGGAATCTGGATATGTCGTATTATTGGCTGGCGTATAAATCAGCGGTGCCGATCACAACTTTGATGCATATTATTGATGGAAGCACGAAAAATCCGGGCGTCTATACGCTCATGAAGATTTGTGACGGATTTGGGATAACGCTGATCGAGTTTTTTGACACGGATGATTTTCGGGGAATTGAGCATGATTCCGTGTAAGCACGGGAATATACTGATTCCAGATTGTTTTGCTTTACCGTGACAGTCTTTTGTGGTAAATTTATAGGGTATCGGAAAGCCGTTTCCGCAGGGATTCGGCTTTTTGCGACAAAAAAAGACAAAATGACAGTAAACGGAAGGGATGCAATGAAGAAGGACGGACAGCGAAAACAGACGACAGCGGAGCGCGCGGCGATGTACGGCGTGCTGGTGGCGCTTGCCATGATTTTCAGTTATATTGAGACATTGATCCCCATCCCGATGGGGGTCCCGGGTGTGAAGCCGGGACTTGCGAATCTGGTAGTTTTTGCGGCGCTGTACATGATGCGCCCGGCAGATGCCTTTGTAATTTCTATGGTGCGTATCCTGCTGGTCGGCATGACATTTGGAAATGAGTTTGCGATGCTTTATAGCTTCGCGGGCGGAACCCTGAGCTTTCTGGTAATGTGGCTCTGCAAAAAGAAGGAGTGGTTTGGCAGAACAGGCGTCAGTATTGCTGGCGGGATTTTTCACAACATCGGACAGCTGATCGTTGCGGCGCTTGTGCTGGAAAATGCGGCGGTATTCGCATATCTGCCTGTGCTGCTTCTGGCAGGAACGGTCATGGGGGCCTTTATCGGTCTGCTGGGCGTGCAGGTCCTGAAGCGGCTTCCCCGGAAAGTTTGGTAAAAAATTAACAAAAAATCCTCCGGATACAGGGGGATTTTTGTGTTTTTTGAAAGAAACATAAAAGTTTCTTGTTGAAAAATGCCTTTAAAAAGATTACTATATATACATAATGACATGTACTTTAGAAAAAGGAGAAGAGAGTATGAAATTAGCTACTTTTAAGGGAGGAGTCCATCCGGATGACGGAAAACGGTTTACAAAAGACAAACCGGTTCAGACGTATCTGCCCAAGGGCGAGCTGGTATTTCCGCTTTCGCAGCATATCGGGGCGCCTGCAAAGCCGGTAGTCAGGAAAAAAGACACGGTTTTGATGGGGCAGCTCATCGCAGAAGCCGGCGGATTTGTGTCCGCAAACATTGTCAGCTCCGTTTCCGGTACGGTGAAGGCGATCGAGCCGCGCATCACGGTTTCCGGTGCGAAAGTGGATGCGATCGTAATCGAGAACGACGGCAATTATACGCCGATTGAGGGACTTGGGCAGTACCGCGATTATACGAAGATGTCAAAGCAGGAGATCCTGGACGCTGTGAAAGAGGCGGGCATCGTCGGGCTTGGCGGTGCCGGATTTCCGACGCACGTAAAGCTGATGCCGAAGAATCCGGACGCGATCGACCACATCATTGTGAACGGCGCGGAGTGCGAGCCGTATCTGACGAGCGATTACCGCATGATGATTGAAAATCCGGAGCAGATCGTCAGCGGGCTCAAGGTGATGCTGCAGCTTTTTGATAATGCGAAGGGCGTGATCGCTGTCGAGGCAAATAAGCCGACGGGCATCCACAATCTGCAGGAGCTTGTGAAAAATGAGCCGCGGATCGAGGTGGTTCCGCTGAAAACGAAGTATCCGCAGGGCGCAGAGCGAAATCTGATCTATGCGGTGACCGGAAGAAAAATTAATTCTACAAAGCTTCCGGCGGATGCCGGCTGTATCGTGGATAATGTGGATACGGTGATCGCGATTCATATGGCAGTGTGCGAAAAAACGCCGCTGATGCGCAGAATTGTTACTGTAACAGGAACCGGCATCAATGAGCCGAAAAACTATAATGTCAAGATCGGCACCTGCTTTGCGGAGCTTGCGGAGGCTTCCGGCGGGCTGAAGGAGGGCGTGAAAAAGGTGATTGCCGGCGGTCCGATGATGGGAATGTCGATCCCGTCGCTGGATGTGCCGATCGTCAAGACCTCCTCTGCGCTCACCTGTCTGATGCAGGATGATGTGGAGCGCTTCGAGGAGACGGCATGTATCCGCTGCGGACGCTGCGTGCAGGTGTGTCCGTCGAACATTGTTCCGCAGAAGCTGATCGAGGCGGCGCAGAAATATGATACGGCGGCGTTCACTGCGCTAAACGGCATGGAGTGCTGCGAATGCGGAAGCTGTACGTTTGCCTGTCCGGCAAGAAGACCGCTGACACAGGCATTCCGTCAGATGCGCCAGGCAGTGATGGCGGAGAGAAGAAAGAAAGGATAGGAGGGATTGTTGTGAACGGCTTTTTAAATGTGTCATCGTCGCCCCATGTAAGGGGAGATGATTCCACCAAAAGTATTATGTATGATGTCGCACTTGCCCTGCTTCCTGCTGCGGCATTCGGTGTTTACCGCTTCGGACTTTACTCCCTGGCGGTAATGGCAGTGTCTATCGTATTTGCGCTGCTTTCAGAATATGTGTTTCAGAAGCTCGCGCATCAGAAAGTGACTGTCCTGGACGGGAGCGCGCTTGTGACCGGTCTTTTGCTCGGAATGAATCTTCCGCCGACGGTTCCCCTGTGGATCCCGGCGCTTGGAAGTATTTTTGCCGTCATTTTTGTTAAGCAGTTTTTCGGCGGCATCGGACAGAACTTTATGAACCCGGCGCTCGGTGCGCGCTGCTTCCTGCTCATTTCCTTTACGGGGATCATGAGCGATTACGCGGTGGATGGTGTTTCCGGGGCGACCCCGCTGGCTTCGCTCGCAGCAGGGGAGCAGGTGGATCTGGCGCAGCTTTTCCTGGGCTTTACCGGCGGCTGCATCGGTGAGGTTTCCACGCTGGCAATTCTGATCGGCGGTATTTATCTGCTGGTGAAAAAGATCATTACCTGGGAGATCCCGGTATGCTATCTGGTATCCTTTGCGGTTTTTGAGCTGATCTTCGGCTCTGGCAGCGGCATCGGCTTTGTGCTCGCGCAGCTCTGCAGCGGCGGTCTGATGCTCGGTGCATTCTTCATGGCGACCGACTATGTGACAAGCCCGATCACCAAAAAGGGAAAGATCGTATTTGGTATCCTGCTCGGTGTGCTGACCGGAATTCTGCGTACCTTTGGCGCGCTGCCGGAGGGCGTTTCCTATGCGATCATTATCTGCAACCTTCTGGTTCCGCTGATCGAGAAAGTGACGATGCCGACGGCATTTGGTTACGCAAACGGCGCTCTGGAGGGCAAGAAGGGCTTCTCGCTCGCTACATATAAATCCGCGCTTACGCTGTGCGGCATCACGCTGGTAGCAGGTCTGGCGCTTGGCGGCATCTATCAGCTCACGAAGGGACCGATCGAGAAGGCGGAGCTTGCGGCGCAGGCGGAGGCTTATGCGGCGGTATGTTCGGATGCGGAGAGCTTTGATATGGATGAGACGCTGGAGGCGGCTGTCGCTGCTTTGACGGCGGAGGACGGCACCGTGGCGGACGGACAGTTCGGCAGCGTTTCTTATGACAGCGTTTATGCTGCGCTGGACGGAAGCGGAAATAAGATCGGCTGCGTGGTCAACGTTACCAGCAAGGAGGGCTTTGGCGGAGATATCACCATCAGCCTTGGCCTGGATAACGAAGGAACCGTCACCGGTATGGAATTCTTAACGATCAATGAGACGGCAGGCCTTGGTATGCGCGCGACGGAGGAGGACTTCCGCAATCAGTTTGTCGGCGATGCGGCAGAACAGTTTGAGCTGACGAAGGACGCGGCAACGTCCGATACGCAGATCCAGGCGCTCAGCGGCGCGACGATCACCTCGAAGGCCGTGACAAATGCCGTAAATGCTGCACTGTATCTTGTAAACAGTGCGGCGCAGTAAGGGGGTGTGGGGAATGAATCAATACAAAGAGCGTATATTAAATGGTATTATTAAAGAAAACCCGACCTTTATCCTGGTGCTCGGTATGTGTCCGACGCTGGCGGTTACGACGTCGGCGATCAACGGCATCGGTATGGGTCTTTCTACGATGGCGGTTCTGATCCTGTCGAATATGATCATTTCTCTTCTGAGAAACGTCATTCCGGATCAGGTGCGTATTCCGGGGTACATTGTCGTGATCGCGTCGCTGGTAACGGTGGTGGAGCTGGTGCTGAAGGCGTATATTCCGTCGCTGTACAGCGCGCTTGGGCTTTACATTCCGCTGATCGTGGTAAACTGCATCATCCTGGGGCGCGCGGAGGCGTATGCTTCCAAATCGACGCCGCTTCTGGCAGCGTGCGACGGTCTCGGCATGGGACTTGGCTTTACGATCGCGCTGACGCTGATCGGCATCTTCCGTGAATTGATCGGCGCAGGTACATTCTTTGGAATGCATATCATGCCTTCGGGTTATCAGCCGGTAGCGATCTTCGTCTCCGCTCCTGGTGCGTTTATCGTGCTTGGCGCGCTGATCGCGGTGCTGAACGGCTTAAATATCCAGAACAACGGCAACAAGAAGGTGGAGGGCTGCGCGGGCGACTGCTGCAGCTGCGGAAAGGCTGCCTGCTCAGACAGAAAAGAAGAGCAGAAAGCGGAAAGCCAGGGGGTGTAGAGTATGTCAGAAATGGTTTTATTATTGGTCGGCGCGGCTCTGGTAAATAACGTGGTGCTCAGCCAGTTTTACGGTCTGTGCCCGTTCCTTGGCGTGTCGAAGCAGGTAAAGACGGCGGCGAGTATGGGTGTGGCGGTTATCTTTGTCATCACCATCGCGTCTGCAGTGGCGAGTCTGATCTATGATTTTGTGCTGACGCCGCTGGATCTGCAGTTTCTGCAGACAATCGTGTTCATTCTGGTCATCGCGGGACTGGTGCAGTTTGTAGAGATGTTCCTGAAAAAATCAAGCCCGGCGCTTTACCAGGCGCTCGGCGTGTACCTTCCGCTGATCACGACAAACTGTGCGGTACTCGGCGTGGCGCTGACGAACGTGCAGAAGGAATATGATTTTGCGCACAGCGTGGTAAACGGGATCGGCACGTCTGTCGGTTTCACGATCGCAATCGTTATTATGGCGGGTATTCGTGAGAGAATGGAAAATAATAACATTATCGGACCGTTAAAGGGAATGCCGATCGTGCTGTTCACCGCAGCGCTGATGGCGATCGCCTTCAACGGGTTTTCCGGGCTGATCTAAGGAGGAAAAGGTATGAGTATAACAGCGATTCTTCTGGCGGCACTGGTTGTCGGAGCGGTGGGTATCCTTGTAGGTTTCCTTCTGGTAACTGCCGGAGAAAAGTTTAAAGTGGAAGTGGATGAAAAAGAGGTCGCTATCCGGGCGGAGCTGCCGGGAAACAACTGCGGCGGCTGCGGATTTCCGGGCTGCGACGGTCTGGCGGCAGCAATTGCAAAGGGTGAGGCGCCGGCGAACGGCTGTCCGGTGGGCGGCGCTCCGGTTGCTGCAAAGATCAGCGCACTGCTCGGCGAGGAGGCTTCCGATGTGAAGCGCAGGGTAGCGTTTGTGCGCTGCTCCGGCGACTGCGACACGGCGCTGGATAAATGTAATTACGTTGGAATTAAGGACTGCCGTGCGGCAGCTGTGGTTCCGGGACGGGGAGCAAAGCACTGCGTGAAGGGCTGTAAGGGCTTTGGCTCCTGCGTGACGGTCTGTAAGTTTGACGCGATCCATGTGGTAAACGGCATTGCCGTGGTGGACAGTTCAAAGTGCGTAGGCTGTGGAAAATGCGCGGCGACCTGCCCGAACGGTCTGATCGTGATGATCCCGGCGGATGCGAAGTACGTTGTGCGGTGCAATTCTCAGGATAAGGGCAAGGCGGTTAAAGAGGCGTGCTCGGCAGGATGTATCGGATGCAGCCTCTGCACGAAGCAGTGTGAGTTCGGCGCGATCACTATGAATGGCAACGTTGCGGTCATCGATCAGGAAAAATGTCAGGCATGCGGAAAATGTGCCGAGAAGTGTCCCTCTAAGATTATCCGTAAGAGAGGAGAGTAACAACAAAGAAACGGAAACTGAATCGGAAGATTTCACAGATGCAGCTTAGTATGAGAATTTAAAATATGAGATATAAGAAACGATTTACAGCGGTTCTGGCAGGCGCGCTGTGCCTCCTTGCGGGGTGCGGCGCGCAGCCGGAACCGAAAGAATTTGAGCAGACAATGCTTTATTTCGACACAGTGATCACGATCAGCTTTTATGCCGGTGAAAATGGTGAGGAGCTGATGCAGCACTGCATGGATATGTGCGCGCAGTTTGAGCGCGTTTTCAGCCGGACAGACAGCGAGAGCGAGCTGTATGCGGTGAACCACCGAACAGAGGATGTCGTAGAGGTGTCGGAGGGCATCGCAGAGCTGGTTTCTGTCGGACTGGATTATTACGAAAAATCCGGCGGAAAATTTGATATCACGATCGCTCCGCTCTCGGATCTCTGGGATTTTAAAAGCGAGGATGCGGCAGTGCCAGAGGCAGAGCAGATCGCGCAGGCAGCGGCGCAGGTGAATGCCGGAGGGGTGCATGTGGACGGAAACACGCTGATTTTTGACAGTCCGGACATCATGATCGACCTGGGAGCGCTGGTGAAGGGCTATGCGGCGGATGCGATCAAGGAATATCTGACGGGTGAGGGCGTCGCCAGCGGGCTTATCAATCTTGGCGGAAATGTGCTGGCGATCGGCAGCAAGCCGGATGGCAGCAAGTGGAATATTGGCATTCAGAAGCCGTTTGGGAGCTACAGCGAGACAGCGTCGATCGTGAAGGTGGAGGATCAGACCGTGGTATCCTCCGGAATTTACGAGCGTTACTTTGAGCAGGATGGAAAGATCTACCATCATATTCTTGATCCCGATACCGGCTATCCGGCGGAGAGCGACATCGAGGGCGTCTCTATCATCTGCGACTCCTCGCTGACGGGGGATGCGCTCAGCACGACCTGTCTGGCGCTCGGATCGGAGCAGGCGGAGGAGCTGATCCGCCGGACGGACGGCGCAGAGGCGATCTTTATCTTAAAAGACGGCGAGGTTCGGTATACGGATGAGGCGCTGCGGGAATAATTTGTGGGTATGAGAGGAAATCGATGCATAAAAAAAGAAATACGATCATTTTTGCGGCGCTGGTCATTTTTGTGGCGTTCGCGGGACTTCTGGTGCAGGAGACCTTACTGAAAAAAGAGGGCAGCTATGCGGTCATCCAATCCCACGGGATGGAGGAGGCGCGGCTGCCCCTCTCTAAAAATACTGAGCTTTTGCTCGGCGACAGCGAGCAGGGATACAACCGCATTGTGGTGGAGGACGGCGCTGTCTCTGTGACAGAGGCGGACTGTGCCGACAAAATCTGCGTCCATGAAGGAAAAATCAGCCGCACCGGGGAGGTTATCGCCTGCCTGCCGCACGAGCTGATTATCACGGTGCAGGGGGCCGGAGAGGATACGGACGCGTATGCCTGGTAGGAGGATGCTCACGGGAAATACAACCTTTCGTTTTAGTCGTTACAAAAATGTTAAAAAAGTGGGAAAAGTTATTGCAAACACAGGAAAAATATAGTATACTGGAAACTGCAAAACGTAAAAAAGATTTAACAAAATATAGACAGACGTGGCTGTGGCATCACTACATATAGGAAAAGGGGAGGAGTTATGCAGAAAAAAAGAAAATGGCTGTGGATCTTATTTGGAATGCTGATATTAATGCTTGCGCTTCCGGTATCGGCAAAGGCGGCTACTACAAAAACAATGTATACGCTTAGCGGTGTTAAAACGCCGACTACGATCAAAAAGGGCGGGTATTTCAGCTTAAAGGGAACGATTAAATGTAATAAGACAATCAAAGAAGTCCGCGTGACGGTCTATGATCTCGCCGGAAAAAAATGTTATCAGCGCTATGTTGGAAAACCGAAGAGCAAAACCTTTAATTTGGCGGTGGCAGATCCGCATATCCAGTTTAATAAGCTGAGTGTCGGTTCTTATTATCTGAAAGTACGCTGTGAGGTTTCCAGCGGAAAAACGATTGTAGTGAATAAGAAATTTACAGTCACAGGAACCGGAAAGATTAAGGTGGTAAACCCGAAGCCTGCGGGAAATGTTACGATAAATAAGGGCGCCGGATATTCCATTGGCGGAACGGTGCAGTCTACATATAAGCTTTCGAAGGTCACTGCGTCTATTATAAACAGCAGCAGCAAAACTGTTTATACCAAGTCGGTAAAACCGAATAAGACATCTTATAATGTGGCAAACAGCGTGCTGGATAGTGCGATGCTGTTTAATAAGCTGGCGGCGGGCACCTATAAGTACAAGCTTACGGCAGTGGACAATCAGGGGACAAGTGCCACGCTGATCTATCGTACCGTTACGGTGAAGGCTGCAAATACGAATACGAACACAAATACAAATACGGGCACGATCAAAGTGACAAATCCGGTTCCGGCAGCTAATATTACGCTTACACAGGGAAAATCTTATGCGATCGGCGGCAGAATTACTTCAACGTACAAGCTTACCAGTGTTACAGCTGCAATCATAAACAGCAGCAATAAGATCGTATACACACAGACGGTAATTCCAAATACCACATCCTATAATGTGGCGAACAGCAAGCTGGATGACGCGATGCTGTTCAACAGGCTGGCGGCAGGTACTTATAGGTACAAGCTGACAGCGACGGATGCTACAGGAAAGAGTGCCACACTGATCTATCGTACGGTTACCGTGAAGTCGGCGATCAATACAACTCCGGGTTCGACGGGGGGCAACGGCAATACTAACACCAATACCGGAGATTACTTAAATACGACCGGAGCGGTGACGATACCGGCAAACTTTACGCCGCGGACCGGCAGACCGGCAGCAACCAATAAGTACTATTATAATGCAACCTACAATATTTATTATAAGTATAACAGTCTTGCACCGACGGGCAAGCCGTATTACGGAAAAACTTATGTACTCGGTAACTGTACCTGGTATGCATGCGGGCGCGCAATGGAGATTGTGGCGAAGGCCGGCGGAAATATTGCGAAGGTACAGGCTATTTTCGGACTAGATCCGGTAGGTATTTACAATCAGAATGTTGCAAAGGGCGTATTTGAGTATGGCACTACTCCGAAAATTGGCGCGCTGGCAATCTTCAATTACGGGTCAACCGGAGATGCCCATATTGCGGTGGTAGAAAATATCATCAACGGTGTTCCGTATGTATCAGAGTCTGGTTATACAGAGTCTACCACAATGCCGAACACGGCAAAATCAAATGTCGTCTTCAAGTATCAGAGTATTTACAATTGGGCGGGCGGAAGAAGTCTGCGAGGATATATTTACTTAGTCTGAGGGATGACATAAAAAGCGAGATATAAGCAACAGAAAAAACTCTATGTGGCTGAGCAATCTTCCACATAGAGTTTTTATTATAGTGAACAGCAGGGAGGCTTTTGAACAGGATAGAAAATTATAAAAATAAGGACTTAAACTGTGCGCTTATATATGATAATATAGAAACGCAGAAGTCAACAGAGTGTATTGAAAGGAGGATTAGATATGAAAACAAATGAGATGATTTGTAAATGTAAACAGGTTTCTTATGCTGACGTGGAGAACGCATTGCATCAGATGAACCGGTTCGAGGATGCTCTTAAAGCGTTTGATGAGGTTCAGAAGGTGACACACTGCTCTACGGGCTGCGGAGGATGCCATGATAAAATTTTAGATGCGATTTCTGAAATTATTATGGCGTGATTTAGACCGTGCATAAGAGATAAAATGAAATGACAGAAGTACATGCTGTAAAATGAGGAGGAGATTATGAAAAATTCAACGGAAGCAATTCGCGATGCGAAACAATTGGGTGTGCCGAAAATGTTAATTCTGGGATTGCAGCATATGTTTGCGATGTTTGGCGCGACGATCCTGGTGCCGATTCTTGTGAACAGCTATTTCCAAAGTGCCTGTGGGGAGCCTTTGACCAGGGGACTGACCGTATCTGTGACCTTATTCTGCGCCGGATTCGGGACGCTGTTTTTCCATATATGCTCGAAGATGAAGGTCCCAGCATTTCTTGGGTCATCCTTTGCTTTTCTCGGAGGCTTTTCTACGGTGGCAAATTTAAGCAGCGGGATTTACGCGGGAATGGCAGCAAATGAAAAGGCTGCGTATGCCTGCGGCGGCGTTGTAGTGGCGGGTCTTCTGTATCTGGTACTTGCACTGATTATCCGTCTGGCAGGCGTGAAACGTGTGATGCGTTTCCTGCCGCCGGTCGTAACCGGACCGGTAATTATCTGCATTGGCTTAAGTCTGGCGTCTTCTGCGATCGGCAATGCATCGACCAACTGGTTTCTGGCATTAGTAGCGCTTGCGGTCATTATTATCTTTAACATCTGGGGAAAGGGAATGTTTAAGATTATTCCGATCCTGATGGGAGTGGTGATTTCCTACGTGGTAGCGGTGATTATGAATGCCTGCGGTATTACGAATCCGGACGGTTCTGCGATTATTGATTTTTCAGCGATTGCGTCCGCAAGCTTTGTGGGGCTTCCGCCGTTTCAGCTCTGTAAATTCGATCTGACGGCAATCCTCGTCATGGCGCCGATTGCGATTGCGACCATGATGGAGCACATTGGTGATATGTCTGCTATTTCGGCAACCGTCGGCGAGAACTTCCTTGCGGAGCCGGGGCTGCACCGCACGCTGATGGGGGACGGACTTGCGACAGCATTAGCAGGATTGATCGGAGGTCCTGCGAATACCACCTACGGTGAAAACACCGGAGTGCTGGAGCTCAGTCATGTCTACGATCCGCTGGTAATTCGCATCGCAGCCGTGTTTGCGATTATTATCAGCTTCATTCCGAAGGTATCTGCGATCATCAGTACCATGCCGGCTTCGATCATCGGCGGTGTCAGCTTCATGCTTTACGGTATGATTTCTGCGATCGGTGTCCGCAATGTGGTGGAAAATAAGGTGGATTTAACAAAATCGCGCAACCTGATTATTGTCGGCGTTATTTTTGTATGCGGGCTTGGATTTGGAAATGGTCTTACTTTCCAGATCGGTGCTGCATCAATTACGCTGACCGCACTTGCCATTGCAGCGATTGCAGGTATTGTGCTCAATATGATCCTTCCGGGCAACGACTATGAGTTCGGGGTGAATCCGCAGGGCGATATGAACCGCGGAGTCAGCATAAAGCCGGAAAAAAGCAGAAAATAAGAGAAAAATTCTAAATATCAGCCAGACACTTCGCGTCCGCGGGGTGTCTGGCTGATGGTCAGTTGATGTATGCGATGGACACTTTTGCCCGGACATTGCGGCGGGACCTTTTTTACGCAATCTTATCCACGACGAAATTGTGGATCATCTTGTAGGAATCATCTGTGTAGTGCAGCCCGTCCACAGTCTCAAAGCCAACGCTGTTCAGGTAGCTGTTGCAATCCAGATAGGTGTCAGGAAAAGCGCTCTGTATGGTGGCATTAAATAAGGAAATCATTTCGTTTGTAGTATTGAAGCCTTCGTTGTCTACCAGCGGATTTACGGACAGATAGTAAAAAGCGGTGCCGGGATATGTCTCTTTAAGCGATTGGTAAAGATCAATGTAGAGACTGATATTTGCGGGATCGTTCACGCCGAAATTAAAAATCACGGTCTGCCCCGAGGTACCGGCAAGAACGGCGTCGAGCTCCTGGACACCTTCAGCGGAAAACCATTCGTAACCTTCTCCTTCTTTTCCTATATAAGTGCAGTTGTCGTTTACTGCATCGCGCATCCCAATGGTGCGGGAGTCACCCACAAAGATGAAGGAATGTGCCTTCACAGTTTCCGCAGCCGGAGCGTCTGTTCCTGCCTCAGGCGTGCTGACCGCCACAGTCTCCCCGTCAGGGTCGAATATCTGCACAAGCCGCTGGCGCAGAGGGTTGGAATCGTCTGCCACGTATATCGTTGCAAGACCGGCGAGCGCGATCAGGGCAACAATAGCGAGAACGGCAAACAGAATCGTAAGAAAATTTCGTATCTTCATTGCGGATTCCTTTCATTATTCATTTTTCATAAGTGTATCTTAAAACGCAAAAAATGTCAAATATATCCAGTCGGGATGATTCGACAGAAAAGTTAATCAAAATTTTTTCAAAATAGCTATTGACAATCACAGGCAGCAGTGGTATCTTAAAACCGTAGATGTTAGCACTCGATTCAAAAGAGTGCTAACAAAACAGGAAGGAGGATGCAGGATGCAGTCAGATGATATGAAGCTGGACGACAGAAAATGGAAAATCTTTTACGCTATCATTCAGACATATCTGGAGACAGGCGAGCCGGTAGGCTCCAGGACGATCTCCAAGTACGCAGACCTGAACCTCAGTTCCGCTACAATTCGAAATGAAATGGCAGACCTGGAGGAGATGGGGCTGATCATTCAGCCGCACACCTCGGCGGGCAGAATTCCCTCAGACAAGGGCTACCGCTTATATGTGGATCATCTTATGGAGCAGAAGGAACAGGAAGTAAAAGAACAGCAGGAGCTGCTGATCCAGAAGCAGGATAAGATGGAGCTGATACTGAAGCAGGTGGTTCGGGTGCTGGCGAACAACACCAACTACGCGACCATGATCACCGCGCCGCGCTACCACACGACGAAGCTGAAGTTTATTCAGCTTTCAGCCATCAGTGAGGAACAGCTCCTGGCAGTGGTCGTCACGGAAGGAAACATTGTAAAAAACAAGATGCTTCACTTCCGGCACGGACTGGACAATGAGATGGTGCTGAAGCTGAACATCCTGCTGAACACAAGTCTCAATGGGCTTGCGCTGGAGGAGATCAATCTTGCGATGATCACCCGGATGAAGGAGCAGGCCGGCATCCACAGCGAGGTCGTCAGCCAGGTGCTTGATGCAGTCGCGGAAGCGATCCAGATGGAAGACGATATGGAGATCTATACAAGCGGCGCCACTAACATTTTCAAGTATCCGGAGCTGAGCGACAGCGAGCGGGCGAGCGAGCTGATCAGTGCCTTTGAAGATAAGAAGGAGCTGGCAAATCTGATCAACGAGTCGCTGGAGGAAGAAAACAGTACCGGCATTCAGGTGTATATCGGAAACGAAGCGCCCATACGGAAGATGCGCGACTGCAGTGTAGTCACGGCAACGTATGAACTGGGCGAGGGTGTTCAGGGAACGATCGGGATTATCGGACCGAAGCGGATGGATTATGAAAAGGTGGTCGATTCCTTAAAAACCTTAAAATCCCAGCTGGATACGATATTCGAGCGGGATTGACGATAGATCAGAATATACAGAAAGGCAGGCGGTTACAGTGGCAGAAGAAAACATGGAGAAAGACATGGACGAAGCGATAGAAAACGAAGCGCAGAAGGAGGAAAAACCGGAAACGGAAGAGACTTGCGCGCAGCAGGAAGCTTCGGAACCTGCAGAGGAGGCAGACAGAGAAACGTCACAGAAAGAAAGTAAGAAAGACAAAAAGGATACGCAGATCGAGGAGCTGCAGGATCGGGTGAAACGTCAGATGGCGGAATTTGAAAATTTCCGCAAACGTTCCGAGAAGGAAAAATCGAAAATGTTTGAGATGGGTGCGAAGAGCGTGATCGAACAGCTCCTGCCGATCGTAGACAATTTCGAGCGCGGACTGGCGGCAGTCCCGGAGGAAGCAAAGACGGACGCTTTTGTGGACGGGATGAACAAGGTTTACCGGCAGATGACGGAAATGCTTGATAAGCTCGGCGTCAAGCCGATCGAGGCAGTCGGATGTGAGTTTAACCCGGATTTCCACAATGCAGTGATGCATGTGGAGGAGGAAGAAACTGCGGAGAACACGATCACTGAGGAGTTTTTAAAAGGCTATACCTACAAAGACCAGGTTGTAAGACACAGCATGGTAAAAGTAGCAAACTAAACAAAATTAAATATTACAGGAGCAGGAGGAAATTATTATGAGCAAGATTATTGGTATTGACTTAGGTACAACAAACAGCTGCGTAGCAGTTATGGAAGGCGGTAAGCCAACCGTTATCACAAATACAGAGGGAGCAAGAACCACACCGTCCGTTGTGGCATTCTCCAAGACAGGCGAGCGTCTGGTAGGCGAGCCGGCAAAACGTCAGGCGGTTACCAACGCAGACAAGACGATCTCTTCTATTAAGAGACATATGGGAACTGATTACAAGGTAAGCATCGACGGCAAGAATTACACGCCGCAGGAGATTTCCGCAATGATCCTTCAGAAACTGAAGGCGGATGCAGAGAATTACCTTGGCGAGAAGGTAACAGAGGCGGTTATCACGGTTCCGGCATATTTCAACGACGCACAGCGTCAGGCAACAAAGGATGCGGGCAAGATTGCCGGTCTGGATGTAAAGCGTATCATCAACGAGCCGACGGCGGCAGCGCTTGCATACGGTCTTGACAACGAGAAAGAGCAGAAGATCATGGTATACGACCTTGGCGGCGGTACCTTCGATGTATCTATCATCGAGATCGGCGACGGCGTTATCGAGGTACTTGCAACAAACGGCGACAACCGTCTGGGCGGCGACGATTTTGACCAGAAGATCACTGACTACATGATCGCTGAATTTAAGAAGGCGGAGGGCGTTGACCTGTCCGTTGACAAGATGGCACTCCAGAGACTGAAAGAGGCTGCAGAGAAGGCAAAGAAGGAGCTGTCCTCCGCAACCACCACAAATATTAACCTGCCGTTCATCACGGCAACCGCAGAGGGACCGAAGCATTTTGATATGACGCTGTCCCGTGCAAAATTTGACGAGCTGACACATGACCTTGTGGAAAGAACGACCATTCCGGTGCAGAACGCACTGAAGGATGCCGGTATCACGGCTTCCGAGCTTGGCAAGGTGCTGCTGGTAGGTGGTTCCACACGTATTCCGGCTGTACAGGATAAGGTAAAAGCGCTTACGGGACATGAGGCGAGCAAGACGCTGAACCCGGATGAGTGTGTGGCGATCGGCGCGGCTATCCAGGGCGGTAAGCTGGCAGGCGACGCCGGTGCAGGCGATATCCTGCTGCTGGATGTTACTCCGCTTTCCCTCTCCATTGAGACCATGGGCGGCGTGGCAACCAGACTGATCGAGCGCAACACAACGATCCCGACAAAGAAGAGCCAGGTATTCTCCACAGCGGCGGATAACCAGACGGCAGTTGATATTCATGTCGTACAGGGTGAGAGACAGTTCGCAAAAGATAACAAGTCTCTCGGACAGTTCCGTCTGGATGGGATCCCGCCTGCAAGACGCGGCGTTCCGCAGATCGAGGTTACCTTCGATATCGATGCAAACGGTATCGTAAACGTATCTGCAAAGGATCTTGGCACCGGCAAGGAGCAGCACATCACGATCACGTCCGGTTCCAACATGTCGGATGCGGATATCGAGAAGGCGGTAAAAGAGGCTGCTGAGTTCGAAGCGCAGGATAAGAAGCGCAAGGAAGCGATCGACACCAGAAACGACGCTGACGCAATGGTATTCCAGACCGAGAAGGCAATGGAAGAGGTCGGCGACAAGCTGGACGGCGCAGATAAGACGGCTGTACAGGCGGATCTTACAGCGCTGAAGAGTCTGATCGAGAACTCCAATCCGGAGGAAATGACGGACGCGCAGGTTGCAGAGATCAAAGCGGCAAAGGAAAAGCTGATGGAGAGCGCACAGAAGCTGTTTGCAAAGGTTTACGAGCAGGCACAGGGCGCGGCAGGAGCAGCAGGCGCAGGCGCTGCGGGCGCAGGTCCGGATATGGGCGGCGCACAGCAGGAAAATTACACGCAGCCGGATGATGATGTTATTGACGCGGACTACAAAGAAGTGTAAAATGAAGGATGCCGGGTGCGGCGCGGAAAAGATCCGCGGGCATCGTGAGCAGGAAATAGATTTTTAATGAAAGAAACAACGCCCGGTACCCGCGGCGCCGATCAGCGGCAGAAGACGAAAGCCTTCGCCGGGCGGCAATGCGGGCCCGGGTATCTTGCGGTACAGAAAAACCTTTTGTTTTTCTGCATCACAAGGTATATTCCGGGCACAGGCGGGAATTCAGAGTGCAGAATGAATGATAGAAGCAGGTGAGAAAAAATGGCAGAGACGAAGAGAGATTATTATGAAGTCCTCGGTGTGGATAAGAATGCAGACGAGGCAGCATTAAAAAAAGCATACAGACAGCTTGCAAAGAAATATCATCCGGATATGAATCCGGGCGATAAGGAGGCGGAAAAGAAATTTAAAGAGGCGTCGGAGGCATATGCCGTGCTGTCTGATCCGGAGAAGCGCCGTCAGTATGATCAGTTTGGCCATGCGGCATTTGAACAGGGCGGAGCCGGTGGCAGCGGATTCGGTGGATTTGATTTCAACAGCGCCGATATGGGCGATATCTTCGGTGATATTTTTGGCGATCTGTTTGGCAGCGGAAGCAGACGGCGCACAAGCAACGGACCGATGCGCGGCGCAAATCTGCGCGCTTCTGTGCGCATCACCTTCCAGGAGGCGGTATTCGGCTGTGAGAAGCAGCTTGAGCTGAGCCTGAAGGATGAATGTACGATCTGTCACGGAACCGGTGCGAAGCCGGGAACCAGTCCGGAGACCTGCCCGAAGTGCGGCGGCAGAGGTCAGGTAGTGATGACACAGCAGTCCCTGTTCGGTATGGTGCAGAATGTGACGACCTGTCCGGACTGCGGCGGCAGTGGAAAGATCATCCGCGAGAAATGCGCGGCGTGCTCCGGCACCGGGTATACTTCCAGCAGAAAGACCATCAAGGTCACGATCCCGGCGGGCATCGACGACGGACAGAGCGTGCGCATTGCAGGCAAGGGGGAACCGGGTAAAAACGGCGGTCCGCGCGGCGATCTTCTGGTAGAAGTTGTGGTGCAGCGTCACCCGATCTTCCAGAGACAGGATATGAATATTTTCTCCACAGCGCCGATCACCTTTGCACAGGCAGCGCTTGGCGGAGATGTGAAGATCAGCACGATCGATGGCGATGTGCTCTACAATGTAAAGCCGGGCACACAGACCGACACCAAGATCCGCTTAAAGGGCAAGGGCGTGCCGTCCCTGCGCAATAAGGCTGTGCGCGGCGACCAGTATGTTACTCTGGTGGTACAGGTGCCGACGAAGCTGAATAATGAGGCGAAGGAGGCGCTGAAGGCGTTTGACGCGGCGACAGACCGCTCGCTTGGACAGCCGGAGAGCAAAACGGAGCCGGAGAAGGAGAAGCCGAAGAAAAAAGGCTTCATGGACAAATTAAAAGAGACATTTGAGGACTAAACGATGAAATATCACAAGTTTACCCTGAAGACGCTGTCTGAGGCGGAGGAAATTGTAATTTCCTCTCTGGCGGACGCAGGCGTTGAGGGCGTTGAGATTGAAGATAAGGTGCCGCTGACGGAATCCGACAAGCAGCAGATGTTTGTGGATATCCTGCCGGAGGGCGCGCCGGACGACGGCGTTGCTTATTTAAGCTTTTATATCGAGGAGGGTGCGGACCGCGAAGCGCTTCTTGCAAGGGTAAAAGAAGAGCTTGACGATCTGCGCATGTTTATGGATATCGGCGAGGGCACGATCACCGAGAGTGAGACGGAGGATAAGGACTGGATCAATAACTGGAAGCAGTATTTCCATCAGTTTTACGTGGACGACATCCTCATCATCCCCTCATGGGAGGAAGTAAAGGAAGAGGATAAGAATAAAATGATCATCCACATCGATCCGGGTACGGCGTTCGGCACCGGTATGCACGAGACGACGCAACTCTGTCTGCGCCAGCTCAAAAAATATGTGACGCCGGATACGGAGCTTCTGGACGTCGGCACCGGCAGCGGTATTTTGTCGATCGCTGCGCTGAAGCTGGGCGCAAAGCATGCGCTGGGAACGGATCTTGATCCGTGTGCGGCTTCCACGGTTGCGGAGAATCTGGAGGCAAACGCGATCCCGACGGAAGCGATGGAGATGGTACTCGGCAATATCATTGACGATAAGACTGTGCAGGATGCGGCAGGTTATGAGAAGTATGATATCGTGGTTGCGAATATTCTGGCGGATGTGCTGGTGGCATTAACGCCGGTGATCACAGCACAGATGAAGCCGGGCGCGGTATACATCACCTCCGGTATCCTTGATGTGAAGGAAGAGGTAGTGGTGGAGGCTGTGCAGAAGGCAGGACTGTCTCTGGTGGAGGTGACGCGCCAGGGAGAGTGGGTGTCGGTGACAGCCAGAAAGAACGGTTAGCAATGCATCATTTTTTTGCAGAGCCCGCGCAGATTACGGAAGATATGGTCTGTCTGACGGGCAGTGACGTAAATCATATCAGAAATGTACTTCGCATGGACGTGGGGGAGCGGCTTACGGTGAGTGACGGACAGAGCAGCCGTCTGTATAGCTGCCGCATCATGTCTGTGGAGAAGGATCAAATATGGGCAGCCATTGAGAGTGTCAGCGATGCGGAGGTTGAGCTTCCGGTCAGAATCTGTCTCTTTCAGGGACTGCCTAAAAGTGATAAAATGGACTGGATCGTGCAGAAGGCGGTCGAGCTTGGCGCGTGTGAGATCGTTCCGGTGGTGACGAAGCGCACGGTGGTAAAGCTGGATGCAAAGAAAGAAAAGACGCGCTGCGCGCGCTGGAGGGCGATTTCGGAAGGCGCGGCGAAGCAGTCGGGGCGCATGATCGTGCCGCAGGTGAAGGAGCCGGTGAGCTTTGCGCAGGCGCTGGAATATGCGGGGGAGATGGATCTGAAGCTGATCCCCTACGAGCTTGCGGGCGGAATGGATAAGACGCGGGCGCTTTTTGCGGGGCTGCAGCCGGGACAGTCGGCGGCGGTCTTTATCGGTCCGGAGGGCGGCTTTGAGGAAGCGGAGGTCCTGCAGGCAGAGCAGGCGGGCTTTGCGCGCGTGACGCTTGGAAAACGTATTCTGCGCACGGAGACGGCGGGACTTGCAGCGCTGGCAATGCTTGGCTATGTGCTGGAGCGATAGACGGGAGAAACTATGGAAGCATATCTGGATAATTCGGCGACGACAAAGTGCCTGGACAGCGTGAAGGATATCGTCGTGAAAACAATGACGGAGGATTTTGGAAATCCCTCCTCGAAGCATACGAAGGGCGTGCAGGCGGAGCGATATCTGCGTGAAGCGCGGGAGGAGATCGCGCGCACCTTAAAGGTATCGGAAAAAGAGATTTATTTTACATCCGGCGGGACAGAGTCGGATAACTGGGCGCTCATTGGCGCGGCGCTTGCAAATAAGCGCGCCGGCAATCATATTATTACGACCGCCGTGGAACACGCCGCGGTGCTGCAGCCGATGGCGTACCTGCAGGAGCTTGGCTTTGAGATCACATATCTGCCGGTGGACGGGCAGGGCTGCATTCGTCTTGATGACTTGCGCGCGGCGCTGAAAAAGGAGACGATCCTTGTCTCGATCATGTATATTAATAATGAAGTGGGAACAAAGGAGCCGGTAGAAGAGGCTGCAAAAATAGTGAAGGAACACAATCCGCAGACGCTCTTCCACGTGGATGCCATTCAGGCATACGGCAAATACCGCATCTATCCGAAGCGGATCGGTATTGATCTGCTCTCAGTGAGCGGTCACAAGATCCACGGACCGAAGGGAACCGGCTTTTTATATATCGGAGAAAAGGTAAAGATTAAACCGCTGATCCTTGGCGGCGGACAGCAGAAAGGAATGCGCTCCGGGACGGATAATGTGCCGGGAGCGGCGGGCCTGGGGCTTGCCGCAAAAGAGGCGTACAGCGGTTTTGAGGAAAAGGTCAGCCATCTTGCGGCATTAAAGGAGCGGTTCCTGCGCGGAATCGCAGAGCTGCCGGATGCCATCGTGCAGGGGCAGGCGGCAAATATGCAAAACGGTCAGTGTGCGGCTGCAGAGAACGTGGGCGCGCCGCATATTGTCAGCGTGAGCTTTCGCGGAGTGCGCAGCGAGGTGCTGCTGCATGCGCTGGAGGAGCGCGGCATCTGCGTGTCGTCCGGTTCTGCGTGCTCGTCGAACAAAAAGCTGCCGGTAAGTACAGTGCTGAAAGAGATGAAGCTGGAAAACAGCCTGCTGGAATCAACGGTGCGCTTCAGCTTCAGCGTCTTTACAACGGAAGAGGAAATTGATTACTGTCTGGAGCAGCTTCGGGAACTGCTGCCCTTGCTGCGCAGATTTACCAGACGTTAACGCACGATATGCGGGAGGAGACTATGACATTTAAAACATTTTTGATCAAATACGGAGAGATCGGTATCAAGGGCAAGAATCGCTATCTCTTTGAGGAGGCGTTGGTGAAGCAGATCCGTCATGCACTGAAAAAAGCGGAGGGCGAGTTTGAGGTGCGCAGAGAACAGGGGCGCATCTATGTGGACTGCCTGGGTGCATACGATTTCGAGGAGACGGTGGAGGCGCTGCAGCATGTATTTGGCGTGGTCGGCATCTGCCCGGTTATCGTGACGGAGGATGAGGGCTTCGATGCGCTGGCGGAGACGGTTGTTTCTTATATGGGAGAGATGTATCCGCAGAAAAATCAGACCTTCAAGGTGGACGCAAGGCGTGCAAGAAAAAATTATCCGCGCAATTCCATGGAAATCAACGCTGATCTCGGCGAGCGGATCCTGCAGGCTTTCCCGGACATGCATGTGGACGTCCATGCTCCGCAGATCATGCTGTCTGTGGAAATCCGTGAAAAAATCTATATCTATTCCCGCATTATCCCGGGAGCAGGTGGGATGCCGGTGGGAACGAACGGCAAGGCTATGCTGCTGTTGTCCGGCGGCATCGACAGTCCGGTTGCCGGTTATATGATCTCCAAGCGCGGCGTGAAGATCGACGCGGTTTATTTCCATGCGCCGCCCTACACGAGCGAGCGTGCAAAACAGAAGGTGATCGACCTTGCAAGGATCGTATCGCATTACAGCGGCCCGATCATGCTGCATGTCGTAAACTTTACTGATATCCAGCTTTACATTTACGAGCAGTGTCCGCATGAGGAGCTGACGATCATCATGCGCCGTTATATGATGCGCATTGCCGAGCATTTTGCGAAAGAGACCGGCTCTCTCGGTCTGATCACAGGAGAGAGCATTGGTCAGGTGGCAAGCCAGACCATGCAGAGCCTCGCGGCGACAAATGAGGTGTGTACGCTGCCGGTCTATCGTCCGCTTATCGGCTTCGACAAGCAGGAGATTGTCGATGTATCCTTAAAAATCGGCGCATACGAGACGTCCATCCAGCCCTTTGAGGACTGCTGCACGATCTTCGTGGCAAAGCACCCCGTCACCAAGCCAAACCTCAACATCATCCGGCGGTCAGAAGGAAAGCTTTCAGAAAAAATAGACGAGCTTGTAAAGACGGCGATTGAGACGACAGAGAAGATCTGGGTGGAATAAGAAGCGGGCGGCGCAATGTCTGTCAGACAGGTTTTATGGGGAAAGCCGGTTGCCATATGTCTATCGCAGACATGTTGATTTTTTGATTTTGCTGCGCCGCCTATCTGACAGCTTTCTTCGCAAACTCGCCTGCCGCGCAGGCTCAGACAAGCTTCGAAAGCTGTCGCTATGCTCGCAAAATCTGCAAAATCTTCCTATTGTCTGCGATAGACATACGACACCGTCTTCTTTAAAAGTCTTGCAGTGAAAGCCCGCGAATTGCTTCATGCATGCGGGTTGGCGTCTTTCATCACAAAAAAACCTCCCGCGAGGGAGGCATCTGTCCGGTGGAACCGGAGATTAACTGATGATGTAGGGCTTCAGGGCAGCCAGAACGGTTTCAATATCGTCTTCTGCATGGATGTTTAATTCGATCGGTTTTGATAAGTCAAGACTAAAGATGCCCATGATGGACTTCGCATCGATAACGTACCTGCCGGATACAAGGTCGAAATCATAATCGAATTTTGTGATGTCGTTTACGAAGGATTTTACCTTGTCGATCGAATTTAAAGAAATCTGTACTGTCTTCATTGCGAAAGACCTCCCTTTATTGTTTAATCAATTTTATCTTACCTTTTGGAAAGGAAAAAGTCAAGATGAAAAAGAAAAAAGTAGCATTTCATAATCTGGGCTGCAAAGTAAACGCATACGAGACAGAGGCGATGCAGCAGATGCTTGAAAAACGCGGCTATGAGATCGTGCCGTTCGACTCACCGGCGGATGTTTATATTATCAATACCTGCACCGTCACAAATATTGCAGACCGTAAGTCGCGGCAGATGCTGCACCGGGCGAAGAAATTAAACCCGCAGGCGATCGTGGTGGCGGCTGGCTGCTACGCGCAGGCGGCGGGGGAGGAGCTTGCAGCGGATGAAGCGGTGGACATTGTAATTGGAAATAACCGCAAGAAGGAGCTTGCAGATATCCTGGAGGAATACGAGCAGTCGCGTGAGGCGTGTCATCTGCTGGATGTTGCACATGCGCCGGAATATGAGACGCTTTCCATTGCCAAAACGGCGGAACACACGCGTGCCTATATCAAGGTGCAGGACGGCTGCAACCAGTTCTGCAGCTACTGCATTATTCCGTATGCCAGAGGGCGTATCCGTAGCCGCGATCTGGGCGATGTGCTTGACGAAGTGCGGACGCTTGCAGAAAACGGCTATCAGGAGGTCGTGCTGACCGGGATCCATTTAAGTTCCTATGGGAAGGAAAAAAACGACGGCGTTGGCCTATTGCAGCTCATTGAGGCGGTGCATGAGGTGGACGGCATCCGGCGCATCCGGCTTGGCTCACTGGAACCGCGCATCATTACGGAGGAATTTGCGCAAAAGATCAGCAGGCTGCCGAAAATCTGTCCGCATTTTCACCTGTCCCTGCAGAGCGGGTGCGATGCGACACTAAAGCGCATGAACCGTCACTATACGGCGGAGGAATATTACGAAAAATGCGTGCTTCTGCGCAGTGTGTTTGATGATCCGGCGCTGACGACCGATGTGATCGTTGGCTTTCCGGGGGAGACGGAGGAGGAATTTTCTCAGACGGTCGCCTTCCTGGAAAAGGTGAAATTTTATGAGACGCATATTTTTAAGTATTCCAGACGCAGGGGAACCAGAGCTGCCGCGATGGAAAACCAGATTCCGGAGGAAACGAAAAGTGAGCGAAGCCAGGTGCTGCAGGAGCTGAACCGCAGGAATATGGCAGCGTATGAGGCGCGCTTTAAGGGCAGACAGGTGCAGGTTTTGTTTGAGGAAAAAACGCAAAGAGACGGCAGGGAATACTACTGCGGGCATACGCGGGAATACATTTCGGTAACGGTTCCGAATGAGGGGCAGGATCTCAGAAATAAAATTTGTGATTGTATTTTGTGAGACTCTGATGTAGAATAGAGCAAAAGGATGTTTATTAAGGACGTGGAAAAATGGGAAGAATCAGTAACACACAGTATTTTCGAATGAATCTTGATACAGAAGTGAGCGTAAAGGATACGCTGGACGCCGTATACAATGCCATGGTGGAGAAGGGCTACAATCCGGTGAACCAGATCGTCGGCTACATTATGTCGGGCGATCCCACTTATATTACAAGTCACAACAATGCACGCGCCATGATCATGAAGGTGGAGCGCGATGAGCTGGTGGAAGAGCTTTTGCGCGAATATATCAGGAACCGCTCATGACGGCAGAAAACAGAACCAGGATCATGGGGCTTGATTTCGGCTCTAAAACGGTGGGCGTGGCGATCAGCGACGAGCTGCTGATCACTGCCCAGGGGATCGAGATCATCCGAAGAACGTCTGAAAATAAACTCCGGCAGACATGTGCGAGGATCGAGGCGTTGATCGAAGAATACCATGTCGGAAGGATCGTGCTTGGCTTTCCGAAAAATATGAACAACACGATTGGGGAACGCGCAGAAAAATCTCTGGCATTTAAAGAGATGCTGGAGCGCAGGACAGGGCTTCCGGTCGTCATGTGGGACGAACGTCTGACGACGGTGGAGGCGAACCGTACGCTGATGGAGGGAAAAGTGCGCCGCGAGGAGCGGAAAAAATATGTGGATAAGCTGGCAGCCGTGTATATCCTGCAGGGCTATTTGGATTGTGCTTCCATGAAAGCGGCGGACGGCAGCGCGGAATAAGCAAAAAAGACACACGGAGAACGAACCTATGGAAAAACTTTTATTTCAGCTTGCAGATTCGGAGGAATCTGTGGAATTTTTTGTGTTGGAACAGACGAGAATAAATGGAACAAACTATATACTGGTCACCGATTCCGAGGAAGACGACGCAGAAGCATTGATTCTGAAGGATTTGTCGGAAGACGGCGAGCAGGAAGCAATTTATGAGATCGTAGAAGATGATAATGAATTAGCGGCAATATCCAGGGTTTTCAGTGAAATGCTGGAGGACGTTGATATTACGCTGTAAAAAGAAAGGAGAATTTTTCTGAAAAATATTAACAATTCCAAATTGAGGATCATTCCGCTCGGCGGTCTGGAGCAGATCGGAATGAACATAACTGCCTTTGAGTTCGAAGACAGTATTATTGTGGTGGACTGCGGTCTGTCCTTTCCGGAGGACGACATGCTCGGAATCGACCTGGTGATTCCGGACGTCACCTATCTGAAAGACAATATCGACAAAGTGAAGGGCTTTGTTATCACCCACGGTCATGAGGATCATATCGGCGCGCTCCCGTATATCATCAGGGACATCAACGTGCCGATCTATGCCACCAAGCTGACGATGGGCATCATTGAGAATAAATTTACCGAGCACAATTTGATGAAAACAACCAAGCGCAAGGTCGTGAAGCACGGGCAGTCCATCAATCTGGGGCTGTTCCGCATTGAGTTTATCAAGACAAATCACAGCATCGTGGATGCGGCGGCGCTTGCAATCTATTCTCCGGCGGGAATCGTTGTCCACACGGGAGACTTTAAGGTGGACTACACGCCGGTATTCGGCGATGCGATCGATCTGCAGCGCTTTGCGGAGATCGGAAAGAAGGGCGTGCTTGCCCTGATGTGCGACAGCACCAATGCGGAGCGCACAGGCTTTACGATGTCCGAGCGCACGGTTGGCAGAACCTTTGACAACATTTTTGCGGAGCACCGCAACACGCGCATCATTATCGCCACGTTTGCGTCCAATGTGGACCGCGTGCAGCAGATCATCAATTCTGCATATAAGTATGGCCGTAAGGTAGTGGTTGAGGGCAGAAGCATGGTTAGCATCATCTCCACGGCTGCCGAGCTTGGCTATCTGAATATCCCGGATTACACGCTGATCGACATCGAGCAGATGAAAAATTATCCGGATGAGCAGATGGTTCTGATCACCACGGGAAGCCAGGGCGAGTCGATGGCGGCGCTTTCGCGTATGGCGTCCGATATGCACCGCAAGGTGTCTATCAAGCCGGGCGATACCGTTATTTTCAGCTCGCACCCGATCCCCGGCAATGAGAAAGCCGTCTCGAAGGTCATCAACGAGCTTTCGGCAAAGGGAGCCGACGTCATTTTCCAGGATACGCACGTTTCCGGACACGCCTGCCAGGAGGAGATCAAGTTGATTTATTCGCTGGTACATCCGAAATATGCGATCCCGGTGCACGGAGAATACCGCCACTTAAAGGCCCATGCGCAGCTCGCGCAGAGCCTTGGCATTCCGAAGGACCGCATTTTTATCATGAAGAGCGGACAGGTTCTGGAGCTGGATGAGGAAGAGCCGGCAAAGATTACCGGAGAGGTACAGACAGGCGCGATCCTGGTGGATGGTCTTGGCGTCGGCGACGTTGGAAACATCGTGCTGCGCGACCGTCAGCATCTCGCAGAGGACGGCATTGTGATCGTGGTTCTCACACTGGAGCGATATACCAACCAGGTGCTTGCCGGACCGGATATCGTCTCGCGCGGATTTGTTTATGTGCGTGAATCGGAGGATCTGATGGGCGAGGCCCGTCAGGTGATCGAGGAGGCGCTTGATTACTGTGCGGCTAAGCATATTTCTGACTGGAGCAAGATCAAGAATACCATCCGCGATGAGCTGAATAACTTTATATGGAAAAAAACAAAGAGAAGTCCGATGATCCTTCCGATTATTATGGAAGTCTGACAGGGAGCGGCTATGCAGGATAATGTAGAGATTTATACAAAGGCGCTGATACGCGTCATTCAGGACAGCCCGGAGTACCGCGCGTTTTGCAGGGCGAAAACGAAGCTGTCCGGTATGCCGGAGCTGAAAAAGCAGATTGACGCATACCGGACACAGGTTTACCGCCTGCAGTATGAGGGCGATGTCGAGACGCTGTATGACCGGGTGCAGGAATTTAATATGGAGCATGCGCAGTTCCGCAAGGATCCGCTGGTGAATGAGTATTTAAACAGTGAGCTTGCAGTCTGCAGGATGCTCCAGAAGGTGGCGGCAGGTCTGACGGAGGCGCTGGATCTTGATCTGGACGAAGTTGCACAGGGAATCCGCTCGTAGAGAGGAGGAGACTTATGCAGACCAGACGGATACTGACCGGTATTTTACTGTTTTTGGTGAAGGTGCTTCTGGCGGTGGTGATCGCCGTGGGAATTTATCACCTCGGGGAGTACGCCTACTATTTCGGACACAGCATTTATGATAACGCGACGGTGTCCGATCCGCCGGGCAGGGACGTTGCGGTGGTGATCCCGGAGGGCAGCAGCATCGGCCAGGTGGCAAAGCTTTTGGAGGCAAAGGGACTGATCCGGGATGAAAAGGTATTCCGTGTACAGGAGCGTCTTTCCAAATATCACGGGCAGCTCAAAGCGGGCAATTATGTGCTGAACACATCGCAGAATGCCGAAGAGATGCTTGCGGTCATCACCGGAAATGAAGATGATTTGTCAGAAAATGAGGATAACGGATGATTGTAGAAGAACGAATGACCGCTTATCTGGATTCTCTGGATACCGGAAACAGCGAGTTTCTGGAGACGCTGGAGCAGCAGGCGAAAAGCGACGGCGTGCCGATCGTCCGGCGCCAGATGCAGAGCTTTCTGAAGGTGCTGCTGCGGATGAAGCGCCCGGCGCGCATCCTGGAGGTGGGCACGGCGATCGGATTTTCCGCGATTCTGATGTGCGAGAATACGCCGCCGGAGACGACGGTCACAACGATTGAAAAATATGAGAAGCGGATCCCGCAGGCGAAGGAAAATTTTGCGCGCGCAGGTCTTAATGGGCGCGTTACCCTGCTGGAGGGAGACGCGATGGAGATATTAAAAGAGCTGGAAGGCTCTTTTGATTTTATTTTTATGGACGCCGCGAAGGGGCAGTACATTTATTTTCTGCCGGAGGTGCTGCGTCTGCTGGAGCCGGAGGGGATTCTGGTGTCGGACAATGTGCTGCAGGAGGGCGATCTGATCGAGTCGCATTTTGTGGTGGAGCGCCGCAACCGGACGATCTACAAGCGGATGCGGGAATATCTGTATGAATTGAAGCACAATGAGCGGCTATTGACGTCCATCGTCCCGGTCGGGGACGGGGCGGCAGTGAGTGTGAAGATAAGATGAGGAGCAGTATGAGAAAACCAGAGCTTTTAATTCCGGCGAGCAGCCTTGAGGTGCTGAAAACCGCCGTCATTTTCGGAGCGGACGCCGTGTATATCGGCGGGGAAGCTTTCGGGCTTCGCGCTAAGGCGAAAAATTTTTCGATGGAAGAGATGCGCGCAGGCATTGCGTTCGCACATGAACACGGCGTAAAAGTATATGTGACGGCGAATATTCTGGCACATAATTACGATCTTGCCGGGGTGGAGGAATATTTTAAAGAACTGAAGGAGATCCGCCCGGATGCGCTCATCATCGCCGATCCGGGTGTTTTCCGGATCGCGAAGCGCGTCTGTCCGGAGATTGAGATCCATATCAGCACGCAGGCAAACAACACGAACTATGAGACATATCGCTTCTGGCATGAGCTGGGGGCTAAGCGCGTGGTGTCCGCGCGGGAGCTTTCTTTAAAGGAGATCAGGGAGCTGCGTGCAAATATTCCGGAGGAGCTGGAGATCGAGACCTTTGTGCATGGCGCGATGTGCATCTCCTATTCCGGAAGATGCCTTTTAAGCAATTACTTTACCGGGCGGGACGCCAACCAGGGAGCCTGCACGCATCCGTGCCGCTGGAAATATGCAGTCGTGGAGGAGACACGCCCCGGACAGTACCTGCCGGTTTACGAGAATGAGCGTGGAACCTACATCTTTAATTCCAAAGATCTCTGCATGATCGGGCATATTCCCGATCTGATGGAAGCCGGGATCGACAGCTTTAAGATAGAAGGGCGGATGAAAACGGCGCTCTATGTGGCGACTGTGGCGCGGACCTACCGGAAGGCGATCGACGATTATCTGGAGTCTCCGGCGAAATATGAGGAAAATATGCCGTGGTACCGGCAGCAGATCGCGAGCTGTACCTATCGGCAGTTCACCACCGGCTTTTTCTACGGGAAGCCGGATGAGAGCACGCAGATTTACGACAACAATACCTATGTGAAGGAATACACCTATCTCGGCATTGTGGAGGAGGTGCAGGACGGAGCCTGCCGCATCGAGCAGCGCAACAAGTTCTCCGTCGGCGAGGAGATCGAGATCATGAAGCCGGACGGAAGAAATGTACTGGCGACGGTTCTTTCCATTGCCGATGAGGAGGGCGTATCTATGGAGAGCGCTCCGCATCCGCAGCAGAAGTTAGACGTGCGCCTGTCCGGGATGGCGGAACGGTACGATCTTTTGAGAAGAAAAGAATAGGATACGATAAAACAAAAAGAAGGCTGCGGCGAAATGCACTTATCGCATTTCACTGCAGCCCTTTTCACACCTATAGGCGTTTATTTATTTTTTTCTACTTCAGCCATTTTCATTGCGCGCACCTTCAGCGGCAGGCCAAACAGGGTGATAAAGCCGCTTGCGTCGTGGTGATCGTAGAGATCGCCGGTCGTGAAGGAAGCGAGCGATTCATTGTACAGGCTGTACGGAGAGGTGGTGCCTGCCTTGATGATGTTGCCCTTGTACAGTTTGAATTTCACTTCGCCGGTCACATACTGCTGTGTGACGTCCACGAATGCCTGGATTGCCTCGCGCAGCGGTGTGAACCATTTTCCTTCATATACGATCTGAGCAAACTGGCTGCCCAGCTTTTTCTTTGTCTCTAAAGTCTCACGGTCGAGAATCAGCTCCTCAAGCTGATCGTGCGCCTCCATCAGAATGGTGCCGCCCGGTGTCTCATAAACTCCGCGTGATTTCATGCCGACTACACGGTTCTCCACGATATCCACGATACCGATGCCGTGCTTTCCGCCGAGCGCGTTCAGCTCTGTGATGATCTCGGATACCTTCATCGCCTTGCCATTCAACGTCTTCGGAACACCAGCCTCAAAGGTCATGGTCACGTATTCGCCCTCATCCGGCGCCTTCTCCGGGGTAACGCCGAGTACCAGCATATGGTCGTAGTTCGGCTCGTTTGCCGGATCCTCCAGCTCCAGTCCCTCATGGCTGATGTGCCAGAGGTTGCGGTCACGGCTGTAGCTGTGGCTTGCGTCGAACGGAAGGTCGATGCCGTGCTGGCGGCAGTATTCGATCTCATCCTCACGGGACTGCATGGTCCAGACGTCCGTCATGCGCCACGGAGCAACGATCTTCAGATCCGGTGCAAGAGCCTTGATGCTAAGCTCAAAACGGATCTGGTCATTTCCTTTTCCGGTTGCGCCATGGCAGATCGTGGTAGCGCCCTCCTTGCGGGCGATCTCTACCAGACGCTTTGCGATCACCGGACGCGCCATCGAGGTGCCGAGCAGATATTTGTGCTCATAGACAGCGCCTGCCTTCACACACGGCATGATAAAATCGTCGCAGAATTCGTCAATAATGTCTTCAATATATAATTTGGAAGCGCCGGATAATTTTGCACGCTCCTCCAGACCGTCCAGCTCGTTGCCCTGTCCGCAGTTGATGCAGCAGCAGATTACTTCGTAATCAAAGGTTTCCTTCAGCCACGGGATCAGCGCAGTAGTATCAAGTCCGCCTGAATACGCCAGAATTACTTTTTCCTTCATAATAGTATCCTCCTCAAAATTTTCAAAAATCAAAGCAGTGTTTTTAACAGAACCTACTATACATCATATCCGGAAAATATGCAAGCATAAATTCAAAAAAATTTATAATTATGCAACGGGGAACATGCACAGGCAATCCTGGCTCTGTAAGGAGTGAAACCGGAGCCTTAAAGACGCGGAAAGTGCGTATGTGGGGAGGAAACTGCAAAGAGCAATATAAAAAATGCTTGCATAATATGCAAAAATATTGTATAGTTATGCAAGGCGCACGGGAAGAAGTGCAGAAGGACGGGCGCACAGCGCTGCCAGGCAGAGCAGTTCCGCACAGAATGCACTTGCAATATCTGCGAAAAGCGCGTATGATAAAGCACGGAAAATCTGAAGTTTACGGGAATGTGAAGCTCGGAACATCCGTATGGTATCACCAACATTAATATAAAGAAATGCAGGAGAGAATAATATGATAAAAGCAGGAATCATCGGAGCGACGGGATACGCGGGAGGCGAGCTGGTGCGCCTTTTGATGGGACATAAAGAGGCTGAGATAAAGTGGTACGGCTCCAGAAGCTACATAGATAAAAAGTACGCGGACGTGTACCGCAACATGTTTGAGATCGTGGAGGACGTCTGCAGGGATGACAATCTGGAAAAGCTTGCGGAAGAAGTGGATGTCATTTTCACAGCGACGCCGCAGGGCTTTTTGGCATCGCTGCTGTCGGAGAAAATCTTATCGCAGGCCAGGGTGATCGACCTGAGCGCGGATTACCGCATCAAGGATGTTGCCGTCTATGAAAAATGGTACGGCATCGAGCACAAGTCGCCGCAGTTTATAAAGGAAGCGGTCTACGGGCTGTGCGAGATTAACCGGGAGCAGATTAAGGGAGCGCGCCTTCTGGCGAATCCGGGATGCTACCCGACCTGCAGCACACTGTCTGTTTATCCGGCTGTGAAGGAGGGGCTGATCGATCCGGCGACGCTGATCATCGACGCGAAATCCGGCACCTCCGGGGCTGGAAGAGGGGCGAAGGTGGATAACCTCTACTGTGAGGTAAACGAAAATATCAAGGCATATGGCGTGGCGAATCACCGTCACACACCGGAGATCGAGGAGCAGCTTGGTTATGCGGCAGGGCAGCCGGTGACTTTAAACTTCACCCCGCATCTGGTGCCGATGAACCGCGGCATTCTGATCACGGCGTATGCTTCGCTGAAAAAGGATGTCACTTATGCAGAGGCGAAGTCTCTGTATCAGAAATATTATGAGAAGGAAAAATTTGTCCGTGTCCTCGACGAGGGCGTCTGCCCGCAGACAAAGTGGGTGGAGGGCAGCAACTATGTGGATGTGAACGTTGTTGTCGACGCCAGAACGAACCGCCTGATCATGATGGGCGCGATGGACAATCTGGTTAAGGGCGCTGCAGGGCAGGCAGTGCAGAACATGAATCTGATGTTCGGGCTGCCGGAGAGTATGGGGCTGGAGCTTGCGCCGATGTTCCCGTAGGACGCCTGAAAGCGAAAGCTGCCGATTATTCCGGAGAGCGTCGGTGGAAACAGGATGCTCTGTCCCCCAAATGGAACATGGGAACGCGTTTTAAATGGGTTTGCGAAAGTGGCTGTGAACGGAGTGAACAGTAGAGAAAGCAGAAAAGGTGAGAAAAATATGAAACAGCAGGATAAGATACGCAGCATGACGATCGATGATTTTGCGCAGGTACACGCGCTCTGGATGCAGATCAGCGGATTTGGCATCCGCAGCGTGGACGATTCCCGCGAGGGGATTGAGCGGTTCCTGAACCGGAATCCGGGCTGCAGCGTGGTGGCGGAGCGGGACGGTCAGATTATCGGAAGCATCCTCTGCGGTCACGACGGCAGACGCGGCTGTCTCTATCATGTGTGCGTTCATCCCGATTTCCGCAAGCAGGGAATCGGCAAAGCGATGGTTGTATTTGCGATGGAAGCGCTGAAAAAGGAAAAGATTAATAAAGTCTCGCTGATTGCGTTCACCCAGAATGATATCGGAAATGCGTTCTGGAAGGAGATCGGCTGGACGAAGCGGGAAGATTTAAATTACTATGATTTTGTGTTGAACGAGGAGAATATTACAGCATTTAACCGGTGACGGAAAAATTTAGGAGGAGATGGAAAAATGAGGCAGATTGAGGGCGGTGTAACGGCAGCGAAGGGCTTTGAGGCGGCGGCGACAGCGGCGGCGATCAAATATAAGGACAGGACGGATATGGCGCTGATCTACAGCACAGTGCCGTGTCATGCGGCGGGCACGTTTACGACAAACATCGTAAAGGCGGCTCCGGTGAAGTGGGATATGGAAGTGGTGAAGCATGCAGAATATGCGCAGGCGGTAGTCGTGAACAGCGGCATCGCCAACGCCTGCACAGGAGCGGAAGGATATCAGTACTGCCTGGAGACGGCGGAGGCTGCCGCAGAAGCGCTTGGCATAGCGAAAGAAGCGGTACTGGTCGGCTCCACCGGCGTCATCGGAATGCAGCTCCCGATGGACCGCATCAGGGCGGGCGTGAAGGTGCTGGCGGAGACGAAGGATGGCTCTCTGGAAAAAGGAACGGAGGCTGCAAAAGCGATCATGACGACGGATACGGTGAAAAAGGAAATTGCCGTGCGGTTTACGCTCGGCGGCAAAGAAGTGACGCTCGGCGGCATGTGCAAGGGCTCCGGCATGATCCATCCGAATATGTGTACCATGCTCAGCTTTGTGACGACGGACGCGGCGATCTCCAAAGAAATGCTGCAGAAGGCGCTCAGCACGGACATTAAGGATACCTACAATATGATTTCAGTGGACGGCGATACCTCCACGAACGACACCGTGCTGCTGCTCGCGAACGGTCTGGCGGGAAACGCAGAGATCACAGAAGAAAATGAGGATTATCACACCTTTTTGCGTGCATTAAATTTTGTAAATACCTGTCTTGCACGTAAGATGGCCGGCGACGGCGAGGGCGCTACGGCGCTGTTTACCGTGAAGGTCATCCATGCGGAGTCGAAAGAGCAGGCGGTGACGTTAAGCAAATCGGTGATTACCTCCAGCCTCACCAAGGCGGCGATCTACGGACACGACGCCAACTGGGGAAGGATCCTCTGCGCGATGGGCTATTCCGGGGCGCAGTTTGACCCGGAAAAAGTCGACCTTACATTTGAGAGCGCGGCGGGAAGCATGAAGATCATCGAGAACGGCGTGGCGCTCGACTACAGCGAGGAGCAGGCGACGAAGATTCTCTCCGAGGAGGAGGTTATTGTGATCGCCGATGTGAAGATGGGGGATGCCGAGGCGACAGCGTGGGGCTGCGACCTCACATATGATTATGTGAAGATTAACGCGGACTATCGCTCATAAGGATTTTGCACATGTCACTTATGCTGACGCGGCGTAAATATCGCGGCAACGGTCAAAGCAAAAAGAAAGGATATCAGACAGAAAATGGAATCAATGGAGAACTGGCTGCAGAAAGCCCAGGTATTAAATGAGGCATTGCCTTACATACAGCGTTTTCACGGAAAAATAATGGTTGTCAAATACGGCGGCAGCGCAATGGTGGATCATGAACTGAAAAAAAGCGTGATCCGTGATGTGGCGCTCTTAAAGCTGGTAGGCTTCCGCCCGATCATCGTGCATGGCGGCGGCAAGGAGATCACAAAATGGGTGAATAAGGCAGGGCTTGAGACACGGTTTGTGAACGGACTGCGCGTCACGGATAAAGAGACGATGGAGATTGCCGAGATGGTGCTGAACAAGATCAATAAAGGACTTGTCTCCATGATGGAAAAGCTCGGCGTCCATGCGGTCGGCATCAGCGGCAAGGACGGCACTTTGCTAAAGGTAGATAAAAAGCTCTCAAAGGGGCAGGACATCGGATATGTCGGTGAGATTAAGGAGGTCAACACCGAGCTTCTGGAAAAGCTTTTAAACGATGACTTTGTGCCGGTGATCTGTCCGATCGGCTCCGACGACGCCTACCATTCCTACAATATCAATGCGGATGATGCGGCGTGTGCGATCGCCTCGGCGATGGGCGCCTCAAAGCTGGCGTTCCTCACGGATATCGAGGGCGTTTACCGCAATCCGCTTGATAAATCCTCACTGATCTCCGAAATGACGATCCCGGAGGCGGAGGAATTTCTGGCAAGCGGCATGGCAGGCGGCGGAATGCTGCCGAAGCTGCAGAACTGTATCGAGGCGATGAAGGCGGGCGTTTCCCGCGTCCACATTCTGGACGGACGCATTGAGCATTGCCTGCTGCTGGAATTCTTTACAGACCGCGGCGTCGGCACGGCAATCATTAGCGACACAGAAAAGAGGTATTATCATGAATAGCTACATGGAACAGACAGAAAATTTCGTGCTGCACACCTACAACCGTTTTCCGGTGGTGTTTGAGTCAGGACAGGGCGTTTATTTAAAGGATACGGACGGAAAGGAATATCTCGATTTTGCGGCGGGCATTGCCGTGATGGGGCTTGGCTATCACTATCCGGGTTTCGACGAGGCGCTGAAGGGTCAGATCAATAAACTGATCCATACGTCGAATTTGTTTTACAATGTGCCGCTCGGCGATGCCGCAGAGAAGCTGATCAGGGTGAGCGGTATGAGTAAGGTATTCTTTACGAACAGCGGCACGGAGGCGATCGAGGGCGCGATCAAGGCGGCGCGCAAATATGCCTTCTTAAAGGGCGGCAAGCCGGGCTATGAGATCATCGCGATGAACCATTCCTTCCACGGAAGGAGCGTCGGCGCGCTCTCCGTGACAGGCAACCCGCACTACCAGGAGGCGTTTAAGCCGTTGATGGACGGCGTGCGCTTTGCCGATTTCAATGATCTGGAGAGCGTAAAGGCGCAGATCAACGAAAAAACCTGTGCGATCCTTCTTGAGACAGTGCAGGGAGAGGGCGGCATCTATCCGGTCAAAAAGGAATTTTTGGAGGGTGTGCGCGCGCTGTGCGATGAGCATGATCTTTTGATGATCCTCGATGAGATCCAGTGCGGTATGGGGCGCTGCGGTGAAATGTTCGCATGGCAGGCGTACGGCGTCAAGCCGGATATCATGACAAGCGCAAAAGCGCTCGGATGCGGCGTGCCGGTGGGCGCGTTCCTTCTCGGCGAAAAGGCGGCGGCAAATTCGCTGGTTCCGGGCGACCACGGGACGACCTATGGCGGCAACCCCTTTGCGTGCGCGGCAGCGGCGAAGGTGCTGGAAATTTTCGAAGAGCAGGATATCGTCGGGCATGTGCGCGAGGTCGCGCCGTATCTGGAACAAAAACTCGATGAGCTGGTAGAAAAATATGACTGCCTGCTGGCGCGCCGCGGCATGGGTCTGATGCAGGGCGTGGTAATCGGAAACGGAAAGAAAGTCGGCGAGGTGGTCAACGCGGCGCTCGCTCAGGGGCTGATCGTAATTTCCGCGGGCAGCGACGTACTCCGACTTGTGCCGCCGCTTATCATCGAAAAAAAGCATGTCGATGAGATGGCAGAGAAGCTTGCGGCAGCGCTGAATTAACAGGAAAAACGTGGACGTCACTTTTTCCTGTGATCAGCCGGAATTTGGAGCATAATACATACAAACTCCTTTTTTGCAGATACTATCCTGGAAGATACCGCAGATTCCGGTATCGGAAAGCTATGATATTTATCTGAGAAAAGGAGTTTTATTATGTTTGGAATTCTGATCGCACTCTTATCGGGTGCATTGATGAGCGTGCAGGGAGTCTTTAACACGGATGTCACAAAAAACACAAGCCTGTGGGTGTCGACCTCGTTTGTGCAGTTTTCGGCGCTCATTGTCTGTCTTGCGGCTTGGCTGATCACGGACCGCAGCAGCTTCGGCGCGCTTGCGCAGGTGCCGCACAAATACACGCTGCTGGGCGGTGTTATCGGCGCGTTTATCACGGTCACGGTGGTGAAAAGCATGAGTATGCTCGGTCCGGCAAAATCGGCGATGCTGATCGTGATCGCCCAGCTCGCGGTGGCGTGGCTGATCGAGCTTTTTGGAATTTTCGGTATGGAAAAGACGGCATTTTCTGTGCGCAAGCTGATCGGGATGCTGATCGCGATCGCAGGAATTATTACATTTGAGTTATAAAAACATTACAAAACTCTAAAAATGCTATTGTAATTCCCGCAGATTTCCGTTAAAATAGGTAATGCATAAGGGGAATTCCGCTGTCTTTGGGCAAAGGAGAGTATGCAGTTGAAAAAAGGAATTTATACGGGACTGATCAGTGCGCTCGTGCTTTTGTGCTGCGCGGGCTGCGAAAGAAAGCAGCCGCAGGTAGTCTGGGAATCCTATACGGAGCAGGATGAAAGCGCCGCAGAGGAGGCTGGACTGGTGGCAGACGGCACGGAGACTTTACAGGCGCAGGACGTCATGGAAACACAGCCGCAGAAAATTTTTGTTGATATCTGCGGAGCGGTGCAGCGACCGGGCGTTTACGAGCTGGAAGAGGGAATGCGCGTCTGTGATGCGGTGGAGGCTGCAGGCGGTCTGCTGGAAAACGCAGATCTGGCGTCACTGAACCAGGCGGCGCTTCTTGCGGACGCGGCAAAGATCTATGTGTATACACAGGAGGAAGCCGCGCAGCAGGGTATTTCTGCTTTGGAGCAGAGCGTGACCGGCGTCTCTTCCGGGCAGGAGAGCAGCGCAGTGGCGGTGAAGGTAAATATTAACACCGCAGATATCGCGCAGCTCTGTACCCTGAGCGGTATCGGAGAGTCGCGCGCAAGGGATATCATTGCGTACCGCGAGGCAAACGGCGCCTTTCAGTCGACGGAAGAAATTATGAATGTAAGCGGCATCAAGGAAGCCACTTTTCAGAAGATAAAAGATGAGATAGCAGTGAGGTAAAGGAGAGGCAAATGGCAAAGCAGGTTTTGGTAGTAGATGATGAGAAATTAATTGTGAAGGGAATCCGTTTCAGTCTGGAGCAGGACGGCATGGAGGTGGACTGCGCATACGACGGGGAAGAAGCACTTCAGATGGCAAAAAATAAGGAATACGATATCATACTTCTTGATCTTATGCTGCCGAAGGTGGACGGTCTTTCCGTGTGCCAGCAGATCCGGGAGTTCTCCAGCGTTCCCATCGTCATGCTGACCGCAAAGGGCGACGATATGGATAAAATTATGGGACTTGAGTACGGGGCGGATGACTATATCACAAAGCCGTTCAACATTCTGGAGGTAAAGGCGCGTCTCAAGGCGATCATGCGCCGCACCGGAAAACCTGCCGCTGCCGAGAGTAAGAGCAGGGTCGTGCAGGTGGGCGATCTGGTTCTGGACTGCGAGAGCAGAAGAGTGACCATCGCAGGAAAAGAGATCAATCTGACGGCAAAGGAATTTGACGTCCTGGAGCTTCTGGTATTTAATCCGAACAAGGTGTACAGCCGCGAGAACCTGCTGGATACCGTGTGGGGGTATGAATATCCGGGTGACGTGCGTACGGTTGACGTCCATATTCGGAGGCTTCGCGAGAAAATTGAGACAAATCCCAGCGAACCGAAGTACGTACATACAAAATGGGGCGTAGGTTACTATTTTCAGCACTAAAGGAAAGCTATGAAAAACAAACTGAAGTCAATTTTTCAAAAAACCGGAGTCGTCCGTCTGCTGAAAAGCCTCAGACTGCGCATCTTTCTGATTGTCTGTCTGGTCGGTATCATTCCGATCCTGCTGATGAAGATGAACATTCTGGAGCGGTATGAGGAGCAGTCATTGATCCAGCGGGGCAGGATGCTGCAGAATCAGAGTCAGAATCTCGCCGACCGTATGGGCACCGCCGTTACCAATCTGAATCTGGATATCGGCGGTTTTGCGACGGAGATGGAGCAGCTCGCGAAGCTGTACAACGGACGCCTGGTGGTGGCGAACCGGGAGTTTGAGATTATTGAGGATACCTATAGCCTGGATGTCGGGAAATATCTCGTATCCGAGGAGGTGATCAAATGCTTCCGCGGGGAGGTCAGTCTTACGCGCGATTCGTCGAGCCGTTTTGTCGAGCTGGCGATCCCGATCCAGGAGGCGGTCACGAAGCAGGTCGTCGGGGCGCTGATCGTCAGCTCCGAGACGGCAGATATCATGGAAAGTAAGGAAGAACTCAGCAGACAGGTATCGATCCTGCAGGTGGGTTTAATTGCTGCGGTCCTGGTGGCGGCGCTGTATGCGTCTAGCATTCTGGTAAAGCCGTTTGGCAAGGTGACGCAGGCGCTGGAGGGAATCAGCGGCGGATTTCTGGAGGACGATCTCACGCTGGTGGATTACACGGAAACGCAGGTGCTCTCGGAAGCGTATAACCGTATGCTCGGCAGAATGAAGACGCTGGACGATTCGCGCCAGGAATTTGTGTCGAATGTCTCTCATGAGCTGAAAACGCCGATCACCTCAATGAAGGTACTGGCGGATTCCCTGCTGATGCAGGAGGATGTGCCGGCGGAGCTTTACAAGGAATTTCTGCAGGATATCGCAGAGGAGATCGAGCGTGAAAACAAGATCATCAACGATCTGCTTTCGCTTGTAAAGATGGACCGCAGAGCATCCGACGTCAATATCCAGTCCACAAATATCAACGAGCTGATCGAGCTGATCCTGAAGCGTCTGCGTCCGATCGCGGCAAAGCGGAATATTGAGCTGGTGTTTGACAGCTATAAACCGGTGATCGCGGAGGTGGATGAGACAAAGCTGACGCTTGCGCTGTCAAACCTCGTGGAAAATGCTGTAAAGTACAACCGGGAGGGCGGCTGGGTTCACCTGTCGATCAACACGGATCACAAATATTTTTATGTGAAGGTGGAGGATAACGGAATCGGCATCCCGCAGGCGGATCAGGAGCATATTTTCGAGCGTTTTTACCGGGTGGACAAATCGCATTCCAGAGAGATCGGCGGTACCGGGCTTGGGCTTGCGATTGCGAGAAATGCGATCCTGATGCATCGCGGCGTAATTAAAGTATACAGCGAAGAGGGGAACGGAACGACGTTTACCGTGCGCGTTCCGCTGCTCTATTCGGAGTAGTCGGGAGGCAGCGATGAAAAAGATTTTTTTCAGTTTTTTGATTGTGATCCTGCTGATCGGCATGTCGGGCTGCACGAAAGCGGGAACGGATAATTCCGGATACCAGATTTATTATACAAACCTGGAGCGCACGGAGCTTTCTTCGGAGAGCTATCATCCACAGGCAGAGGATACGGAAGAGATTGCGGCAGAGCTTCTGGAAAAGCTTGCGTCGCCTTCAGTGTCGGCAGAGCATACCAGTCTGCTTACGTCGGGGGTAGAGATTACCGGCAGCTCCCTGTCGGACGGACAGCTCACCGTTACTTTCAACGACACCTATGAGGAGCTTGATAACGCAAGCGAGATCCTTCTGCGCGCGGGAGTTGTCATGACGATGACGCAGGTGAAGGAAATCCGTACCGTGGTATTCCATATTGGAAATGATGTGCTGCGGGATATTTCCGGTGAGCCGGTGGGAGCGATGACGGGCAGTATGTTTATCAATCAGCTGGTTGGAACAAATTCTTACCGGTATGCGGCGCTTTCTCTGTATTTTTCCAATAAGGACGGCAATAAAATCGTCAGAGAAGTCCGCAATGTCCATTATTCCAGCAATACTACGCTGGAGCGGGTCGTGATGGAGCAGCTTTTGAAGGGACCGATGAATACGCAGCTTCTGCCGATACTGCCGGAGGATGTGCGCGTGCTCAGCGTTTCGGTGGAGGGCAACCTCTGCACGCTGAACCTGAGCAAGGAGTTCCTGAACGTGCGCGGGGATGAAGCGCTTCTTCCGGAGGTAACGATCTACGCGATCGTAGACAGTCTCTGCGATATGCTGGACGTGGAGCGCGTACAGTTCCAGGTGGAGGGACAGTCGAACGTGCTGTACAAGGAAAGTCTGAATCTGTCGGGACCGTTCCATCGGAACAGCGAGCTGATCGAGACTGTGGAGAGCACAGAGGCGGAGCTGGAACAGGACGGGAAGCCCTCGGTCGGGCTGTAAATACAAAAACGCGGCAGTTTCCGGCGCTGAAGGAAGCTGCAGGAAGGCAAAAGAAAAGGAGAGACGAATGCGGGAGAGGCATCTATGCTGTATCTGCTGTCTGCTTCTTTTGTGGTTTGCATTTTCCGGCGTTTTCCGGGGAGAGACGCAGAATACGTCTGTCTCCCCGGCGCCGGAGGGCGCGGATCTTTCGGTAAGCGGCACAGTTTACAGACAGGAATTTAAACAAGAAAGTCAGAGAATTTATCTGAAAGACATTTCCATTGAATCACAGGCTGCGGATTCTTCGCAGAAAACCAGTGAATATGAAAACAGAATGATCGTATATTTAAAGCGGGCGCAGGAAGTTAAAATCGGAAATCGTGTGCGTGTTTCCGGTGTCTGCACTTATCCGAAGGAGCAGAGAAATCCGGGCGGCTTTGACGCAAAAGCATACTATGCGGATATGGGCGTCGAAATACTTTTGCGGAGAGCAGAAATTTTGCAGCGGGATACCGGTATCTATCCGGTGCGAAACGCGATTTCTGAATTTCGTCGATATGCAAGGGGACTTTTGGAGGATGCCGGGGAGGATACCGACGCGGGCGTGCTGTCTGCGATGCTGCTCGGCGACAAGGGAATCCTGGACGAGAAAATAAAAGACCTGTATGCGGATACCGGGATTTTACATTTGCTTGCGATTTCAGGGCTGCATGTTTCCATGACCGGCATGGCGCTGTTTGGGGCGCTGCGGAGACTGCGCGTTTCCTTTACCGGCTCTGCAGCAATATGCGGCGTGGTAACGGCGGCGTATGCCTGCATGACCGGATATCCGGTCTCGGCAGTGCGGGCGGTGCTGATGTTTGGCATTTTCCTTCTGTCGCAGGTGACGGGGCGCACGGCAGATCCCGCTACCAGCCTGGCGGTTTCCGCCGCGGCGATATTGCTCTGCAGAGCCAGGGCGCTGCACCAGGCGGGATTTCTTTTGTCCTTTGGCGCGGTGGGCGGCATTTTGTTTGCGCAAACCTTCCGGAGCCGTCTTTTAAAGGGGACGACGCTTGGCATGAGCATGGGAGTTCAGATCATGACGCTTCCGGTGACGGCATATTTTTACTATCAGTTTCCATTATATAATGTGCTTCTGAATATCTGTGTGCTGCCGCTGATGCCCTTTGTGCTGGGCTTTGGCATGGCGGGGATCGCCGGCGCTGCTCTTAACCGGGAGCTTGGAAGCTTTGTGCTGGCGCCCGCTCATTATCTGCTGAAGGGCATTGCATTTGCGTGTGGAAAGCTGCGTCTTTTGCCGTTCGCGGGGATTGTGACGGGGCAGCCGCAGCCGGTGAAAATAGCCGCTTACTATGCGGTTCTGTTTTCGGCGATGTTTTTCTGCAAAAAATTTGAAAACGGACGGAAAAATCATGAATTTTTTATGAAAACAGAAAAAATGGATTTGATAAAGTGTGGCATTGCATTTATACTATTAACAGGAGTATTTTTTGCCGGAGAGCCGCACGCCTTTTCGATGACGTTTCTGGATGTGGGGCAGGGAGACGGCTGCTGTATCCGGAACCGGGATCATTCTGTCTGGATGATTGACGGCGGAAGCAGCAGCGAAAGTAAGTTAGCCGAAAACTGTGTGGAGCCGTTTCTGAAAAGCAGCGGCATCGCCAGGGTGGATTACTGGCTGATCTCCCACTATGACAAAGATCATGTGAGCGCGCTTCTGGAGATGCTGGAGGGGTACGAGCGCGGACTTGACGGACGCAATGCGGCGGGGATCACCGTCGGGACGCTGCTGCTGCCGGATGCGGGAGAAGAAAACGAGATAGCAGAGCAGCTTTTGTCTCTGGCAAAAAAACAGGAAATCCCGGTGCGCTTTGTGGGAAAAGGCGATATCATAAACGCCGGAGATATGACGGTGCGGATTCTTGCGCCGCAGCGGGGGAGCGCTTATGAAAACGGCAACGCCTCTTCGGTGGTCGCCGAGGTGAGCGTCGGTTCCTTCAAAGCCCTGTTTACGGGAGATGTGGAAGGAACCGGCGAGAAGGCGCTTCTGCAGGAGGGAAGCCTTGGCGATGTGGATGTGCTGAAGGCGGCGCATCACGGCTCAAAGAATTCCACGCCGGAGCTTTTTCTGGAGATGACAAAACCGGAGATCGCGGTAATCTCCTGCGGGGAAAACAATTCCTACGGGCATCCGCACGCCCAGCTGCTAAAGCGGCTCGACGAGAGCGGCAGTCTGGCGGCGCGCACCGATCTTTTGGGCGCGATCACAGTGAAGGTAACAGACGACGGATACACCGTGACCGGGCATCTGAAGCCGTGAAGGCAGGGGGCGAAAAGAGCATTGTGAGGACCGGAATTTTTGAAAAATGGAATTTCAGCAAGGGAGGGGAAGTCTATGAACATCCGGGAGATGGCGGAAAACAGGGAAGAGGAGTTTTTAAGTGAATACGCGAGTCTGAGCAGAAATACGCGCGGAAGAGACCGGGAAGAGGCACAGTGTGATATACGGCCGGTCTACCAGCGTGACCGCGACCGCATTCTGCATTGCAAATCGTTCCGAAGGTTAAAGCATAAGACGCAGGTCTTTCTGAATCCGCAGGGCGACCACTACCGCGACCGTCTGACGCACACGCTGGAGGTGTCGCAGATCGCGCGCACGATCGCGCAGGCGCTGCGCCTGAACGAAAATCTGACGGAAGCGATCGCGATGGGGCACGACCTCGGACACACGCCGTTCGGCCACGCCGGGGAGCGCGTGCTGAACCGTGTCTGCCCGGACGGATTTATCCACAGCGAGCAGAGCATCCGCGTGGTGGAGCTGCTGGAGAAAAAGGGCAGGGGACTAAACCTCACCTGGGAGGTGCGGGACGGCATCCGCAATCACCGTACGAGCGGGAATCCTTCTACGCTGGAGGGGAAGGTTGTGCGTCTCTCGGATAAGATCGCTTATATCAACCACGATATTGATGACGCGGAGCGCGCGGGCATCCTGCGCGAGGAGGAGATCCCGCTGGAATACCGTCAGGTGCTCGGCAGCACCATCAAGGAGCGGCTGAACACGATGATCCACGATATCGTGAGCAACAGCCAGGGAAAACCGGATATCTGCCAGTCGCCGGAGGTGGAGCAGGCAATGAAGAATATCCGCAAATTCATGTTTAAGAGCGTGTATACGAACCCGGCTGCAAAGGGAGAGGAGACCAAGGCGGAGAATATGATCGCTGCCCTGTACGAATATTATGAAAAGCACCTGGAGGTGCTGCCGCTGGAATACCAGGAGATGGTGACAAGAGGCGGGCAGAGCGTGCCGCGCGTGGTGTGTGATTACATTTCCGGCATGACCGACCAGTATGCGATGACGAAATATGCGGAATACTTTATTCCGAAGGCGTGGAGGCTTTAAAGAAAGGAAGAAAACGATGTTTTACTCGGAGGATCTTGTGGAAGAGGTGCGCTCCAGAAATGATATTGTGGATGTGATCTCAGGCTATGTACGGCTGCAGAGAAAGGGCAGCTCTTACTTTGGACTATGTCCGTTTCACAGCGAAAAATCGGCGTCTTTCTCCGTATCGCGGGAAAAGCAGATGTATTATTGCTTTGGCTGCGGAGCGGGCGGCAATGTCTTTACGTTTCTGATGGAATACGAGCACTATACCTTCCCGGAAGCGATGAAGGTGCTGGCTGACCGCGCGGGCGTGCAGCTTCCGGAGCAGGAGGCGAGTGAGGAGATGCGGCGGGAGCAGAGCCTGCGCAGCCGTATTCTGGAATTAAATAAAATGGCGGCGAAGTATTTTTACTATCAGCTCCGCCAGGAGAACGGCGCACATGCCATGAAGTATCTGAAGGACCGCCAGCTTTCAGATGAGACGATTCACCGCTTCGGACTCGGCTATGCAAATAAATACAGCAACGATCTCTACCGTTATCTGAAGGGAAAGGGTATCTCAGACGAGCTGCTGGCGCAGTCCGGGCTGATGCAGGTGGACGAGAAGCATGGCATGTACGATAAATTCTGGAACCGCGTCATCTTCCCGATCATGGACGTGAACGGCAGGGTGATCGGCTTTGGCGGCCGCGTGATGGGCGACGGAAAACCGAAATATTTAAATTCCCCGGAGACGGTGGTGTTTGATAAGAGCCGTAATCTTTACGGGCTGAATTTTGCAAAGACCGCGCGCAAGAAGCAGCTTCTGGTGTGCGAGGGCTATATGGATGTGATCTCGCTGCACCAGGCTGGATTTATCAATGCGGTAGCATCCCTGGGGACGGCGCTGACCTCGCAGCATGCCAGTCTCATCCGCCGTTATACGGACGAGGTGATACTGACCTACGACAGCGACGAGGCGGGCGTGCGCGCGGCTTTGCGCGCGATCCCGCTGCTTGCGGAGGCGGGGGTGACGGCGCGCGTGCTGAATATGCGCCCTTATAAAGATCCTGATGAATTTATCAAGGCGCTTGGAGCGGAGGAATTTCAGAAGCGGATCGACGACGCTCAGAACAGCTTCCTGTTTGAGACGGATATTCTGCAAAAATCCTTTGATATGAACGATCCCAAGGGAAAGACGGCGTTTTATGAGGCGGTTGCCAAAAAGTTAGTGGGTTTTGAGCAGGAGCTGGAGCGCGAAAATTATCTGGAGGCAGTGGCGCGCCGCTACGGAGTGGGCGCGGACAGCCTTCGTAAGCTGGTGAACAGCATTGCGCTGAAAGGCATGAATTATTCGCGGACGGAGACTGCGCGCAGTCAGGCACGGCGGCAGGAAAAAGAGCCGGGGCTCTTAAAGTCCCAGAAGCTGCTCCTCACGTGGCTGATCGAGTACCCGTCGCTCTATGAGGGCGCGCGCAGGTTTATCACGCCGGATGATTTCACCGGGGAGCCGTACCGGACGGTGGCGGAGCTTTTATTTGCGCAGTATGAGGCGGGGGAAAAATCCCCGGCAAAGATTATCAATCATTTTACCGATCCGGAGGAGCAGAGCCAGGCGGCGGCGCTCTTTCATTCCACGCTGGCGGTGGAGTCGGAGGCGGAGCGCGAGAAAGCATTTAAGGAAACCCTGCAGAAGATCTTCCTGAGCAGTCTGGAGAGGCGGAAAAAAGAATTGTCGCCCACCGATATGGCAGGGCTGCAGAAGCTGATAGCGGAGCAGAAACGTGTGCGGGAGATCGCGGCGGCGAGCTTCTCCTTTCAAGCCTGCTAAAAACCGGAAAAAGACAATAAAGGAGAAAATATTGAGCATACAATTATCAATACGCCTGTCTGCCATTGCAGGGTTGACGAGGGGCGCGAAACGGCTGGCGGATATCGGAACGGATCACGGCTATCTGCCGATTTTCCTCGCGCAGCAGGAGAGTCTGGAGTATGCGGTGGCAATGGACGTCAACCGCGGACCGCTTTTGCGGGCGCAGGAACACATCCGCCGGCAGCATCTGGAAGCGAAGATCACCACCAGGCTCTCGGACGGGGCGCAAAAACTGCAGCCGGGAGAGGCGGACTGCGTGGTGATCGCCGGAATGGGCGGTCCGCTTACCATAAAAATTCTCTCGGAGGGCAGGGCGCAGCTTGCCAAAACAGATGTTTTCGTTCTGCAGCCGCAGTCCGAGATTGAGAGCGTGCGCCGCTTTCTGCATGCGGAGGGGCTGGTCATTACTGCCGAGGATATGGTAAAGGACGATGGAAAGTTTTATCCGATGATGCGGGCGGAGCGCGTGAAAAATCCAAAGACACCCCCCTGGGAAGATTATGAATACTGCTTCGGAAGATTTCTCATCCGGCAGAAAAATCCGGCGCTGCAGGAATTTCTGCGGAAGGAAGAAAAGACCTGCCTGGAAATTCTTGAGAGTCTGCAGGGACGGGACGGGGAAAAAATCGCCGGGCGCCGGAAGGAACTTACAGAGAAACTGCAGATGATAGAAAAAGCAGCGGCCTTCTTTTTCCCTTGCAATCCCCATGCAAAAAGCTTATAATACATCTGACGCGGCAAGAAGGAGGAAGAAAGAGATGCTGAAGGGAAAAACGGTACTGCTTGGAGTGACAGGGAGCATTGCAGCCTACAAGATCGCGTATCTGGCAAGCGCCCTGAAGAAGCTTCACGCGGACGTTCACGTTCTGATGACAAAAAATGCATGTAATTTCATTACTCCGATCACGTTTGAAAGTCTGGTGGGAAACAAGTGTCTGACAGACACCTTCGACCGGAATTTTCAGTTTCAGGTGGAGCACGTTTCGCTTGCAAAGAAGGCGGACATTCTGCTGGTAGCTCCGGCATCGGCGAATGTGATCGGCAAGCTGGCGCACGGCATAGCGGACGATATGCTGACGACGACGGCGCTGGCGTGCAGATGCCCGAAGATCATTGCACCGGCGATGAACACGAATATGTTCGAGAATCCGGTCGTGCAGGATAATCTGAAGATTCTGGAAAGGTACGGCTGGGAGGTTATCCAGCCGGCGAGCGGTTATCTGGCGTGCGGCGACACAGGCGCCGGGAAAATGCCGGAGCCGGAGGAGCTTCTTTCGTATATTAAGAAGGAGATCGCCTGCCCGAAGGATCTGAGGGGCAAACGGATTCTGGTGACGGCGGGACCGACGCAGGAGGCGATCGATCCGGTGCGTTATATCACGAATCATTCCACCGGCAAAATGGGCTATGCGCTCGCCGAAAATGCCATGCTCCGCGGAGCGGAGGTGACGCTCGTCACCGGCAAAACAGCGCTGAAGGCTCCGTTGTCTGTAAAAATAGTTCCGGTTACGACCGCCCAGGAGATGTTCGACAGAGTGACCTCTCTGGCATCCAGTCAGGATATCATCATCAAGGCGGCTGCCGTGGCGGATTATCGTCCGGCAGAGGTCAGTACGGAAAAGGTGAAAAAATCAGACGACAATTTTTCTATTGCGCTGGAGCGCACGCAGGATATTCTGAAATATCTTGGCGAACACAAAAAGAGCGGACAATTTCTCTGCGGGTTTGCCATGGAGACGCAGAATGTGCTGCAAAATGCAAAGGAAAAGCTCACGAAAAAGAATCTGGACATGATCGTTGCCAACAGTATAAAGACGGAGGGCGCAGGATTTGGGACAGATACCAACGTCGTGACGATGATTACACGGGATGAGGAGATCTCACTCCCTCTGCTCAGCAAGGAGGAGACAGCCGCGCACATTCTGGATAGGATCATCGCTTTGCAGAAAAAAGGAAACCCGTAAACCAAAGGATGCGGGTAAATTATAACAGGAAGAATACCCGCAGTTCCATCACCGTATTGTATCCATATTGGAGCGATAACAAGGAGGAAAATCATGAACAGAAAATTTTCAACAACGCAGCTTACCATTCTTGGTCTTATGACCGCACTTCTTTTACTGATGGCGTATACGCCGTTGGGCTATCTGAACATCGGACCGCTGGCGATCACCTTTAACGTGATTCCGGTTGCCATCAGCGCAATCGTTTTAGGGCCTGCGGGCGGCGCGATCGCAGGCGGTGTGTTTGGACTCACCAGTTTTCTGCAGTGCATTGGCATTGGCGGGACAAGCGCTATGGGTGTGATATTGTTTGAGATCAATCCGGTGCTTGCCTTTATTCAGCGTTTTGTACCGCGTGTGCTCGACGGGCTTCTGCTCGGTTATATCTTCAGCGGTGTGCGCAGGCATGTAAATATTTACGTGGCATGTGCCGTGACCGGCTTCTGCTCGGCATTTTTGAACACGGCATTTTTCATGCTTGCACTGGTACTTCTGTACGGAAATACGGAATATGTGCAGGGGCTGATGGGAGGACAGAACATTATCGTATTTATCTGCACTTTTGTGGGCATTAACGCTGTGTGCGAGATGCTTTCTTCGACGATACTGACGGGTGCGGTAGGAGTTGCTTTATATAAAGCGCGGTTTATTCCGGCGCTGAAACAGAAATCACAGCCGGCATAAAATACCGGCATTTTATCGGAGGATACTATGATTTTAGCGATTGATATCGGCAATACCAATATTGTCATCGGCGGTATCGACGAGAAAAAGACGTATTTTATAGAGCGCGTCTCGACGATACGGACAAAGACGGAGCTGGAGTATGCCATCGACATAAAAAACGTGCTGGATATTTACGGCTATACGGTGGACGACATTTCAGGCGGTATCGTGTGCTCGGTCGTTCCGCAGATCACCAACGTGATGCGCGTGGCGGCGGAAAAAATTCTGCGCCGGGAGATCATGGTGGTGAAGTCGGGGCTGAAAACGGGGCTTAATATCCTGATGGATTTCCCGAACCAGCTCGGCAGTGACCTGGTGGCGGATGCGGTTGCCGGTATTACGCATTATCAGGTTCCGCTGATCATCTTCGATCTTGGCACGGCGACGACTGTGTGCGTGGTGGATGATAAGAAAAACTATATCGGAGGCATGATCTATCCCGGTCTGCGGGTATCCCTGGACGCGCTGACGTCGAATGCCTCGCAGCTTCAGGGTGTCGGGCTGGACAGTCCGGAGCGCGTGATCGGGAAGAATACCGTTGATTGCATGAAGAGCGGCATTTTAAACAGTAATGCCGCAGCCATGGACGGCATTATTGACCGGATCGAGGAGGAGCTTGGAAAGAAGGCGACGGTGCTTGCGACCGGCGGGCTTGCAAAAACGGTCGTTCCGCTCTGCCGCCGAGAGATTATCCTGGATGAAGAGCTGCTTCTGAAGGGAATGCTGACGATCTATCAGAAAAACCGGACAGCCTTTGCGGCGCCCGCGGAGAAGGGGAAAGGGGCAAATCCATGCGAATAGAGCAGGGAAACAGCCTGCTGCGCGTAAAGGCGGCAAATCAGGCGACCATCCTGCGGCTGATCTATTATCTGGGACCGGTAAAGCGTGCGGACATTGCAGAACAGCTTGAGCTTACTCTTCCGACCATTACAACCAATGTAAACAGTATGATCTCCGCGGGAATTGTGCGGGAGGTCAGCGTAAGAGACGCAAATCAGGCGCGTATCGGCAGAAAAGCGCGACTGCTGGAGGTCGTTCCGGAGGCATATCATTTTATCGGGATCGAGAGCACCGGAACGCGCCGCTGTGTCAGCGTGACAGATTACTGCGGACGGCCGCTGTACTCCCATTACGACGAGCAGGTGTACGCCGACTACCGGCGAAGCATGGAGGAGACCTGCCAGGTGGTGATGAATTGTCTGAAGCACTGCCGCCTGAAATTAGAAGATATCTCCGGCGTCTGCTTCGGGCTGCCAGGCTGGGTGGACCGTGAGGAGGGGGTTCTGCGGGTGCATCCGCGAACCCAGTGGAGCAACAAAAATATTTGTAAGGATTTTCAGGAGCTTACCGGTTATCAGGGAACGGTGATCGTGGAAAACAATGCCTGCGTGCGCGCGATCGGCGCGCAGTTCCGCCGTCGGCGGGAGATGGAAAATGTGCAGAGCTTTGCCTATCTTTTCGTGGATACCGGTATCGCCTGTCCGCTGATCGTCAACATGGCAAATTATCTCGGCTCGGTAGTCGGCGCCGGTGAGGTCGGACATATGGTGATGGAGGCGAACGGCAGGCAGTGCGTCTGCGGAAACCGCGGCTGTCTGGAGGCGTACTCCAGCGACTACGCGGTCATACAGCGGTGCGAGGAAGCATTGCGCCAGGGAAAGGCGGCAGGGCTGAAGGAGCTGTGCGGACAGATGAGACCGGAAATGTTTCAGATCATGAAAGCGCAGCGCCAGGGCGATAAAGACGTTGCCGCGATCGTGGAGGATGCGGTGAAGGTGCTCGGAACGGCAGTGGCAAATATTATCAATTTCACCTGTCCGGAGAAGATTCTGATCGACTGCAAGCTTTTTGGTCTGGAGAAGAACCGCACGCTGCTTTTAGAGCAGGCGGACAGGAACCTCTGCAACAAGACATATCGGGGCTCGGAGTTTCTTTTTGTGGAGCCTGACCATACGAGCGGAGCGCTCGGCGCCGCTGCTGTGGCTATTAATCATGCCCTGGAAACACATCTTACGGTAGAATAAAAAGAAAACGCTTTTGCCTGATGGCAGAGGCGCTTTTTTATTCTCAAAAATTTCCTTAATTTCCTGTTGTATCAAAGAAAGTAATGTGCTATAATGTTTTCAATAATTTTTAAAAGTTTTAATTAATTGTTCAAAACAGAAAATATCAGAGGATTAAGTTTAAGAAAACAAACAATTTGCCAAAACAATGAAGAAAGGAAAGGTGGAGAAAATGCCATTAGTACCAATGAGAGCGATTCTGGACGCAACGGAGAAATACAATTACGCGCAGGGCGCATTCAATGTAAACGCAGTGTGCCAGGCAAAAGCGGTGATCGAGGTCCATGAGATGTTTCGCTCGGCGGCGATCCTGCAGGGAGCGGATCTTGCGAACGCCTTTATGGGAGGACGCACCGATTTTGCAAACGGCACACTGGAGGATAAGAAAAAGGGCGCGTTAAATATCGCGAATGCAGTAAAGAAATATGCCAAGAACAGCCCGATCCCGGTGGCGCTGCATCTGGATCACGGCAAGAATTTTGAATCCTGCGCAGCGGCGATCGAGGGAGGCTATACCTCTGTTATGATAGACGGCTCCGCACTTCCATTTGAAGAAAATATGGAGCTGACGCGTGAGGTCGTAAAATATGCGCATGAGCGCGGCGTCACCGTTGAGGGCGAGCTTGGCGTGCTTGCGGGCGTGGAGGATCATGTGTTTGCGGCAACCTCTACCTATACAAATCCGATGGATGCGGTGAAATTCTTCAAAAATACCGGCGTGGACGCTCTCGCGATCAGCTATGGCACGAAGCACGGCGCAAACAAAGGAAAGGATACGGTTATCCGCAAGGAAATTGCGATCGCGACGAAGGAATGCATGATGCATGAGGGCATCGAGGGCACGCTTGTCAGTCACGGCTCCTCTACCGTTCCGCAGTATATCGTCAGCGAGATCAATGCGCTCGGCGGCGATATCCACGACGCATACGGCATCAAGAAAGAGCAGCTAAAGGAAGTTTCCAAACTCGGCATCCGAAAGATCAACGTCGACACAGACATTCGCCTTGCCGTTACCCGTAATCTGCGCGAGCTGTTTACGTACAACCCGTCGCTGCGGGACAGCGCTTCTATCGGGGCGATCTATGAGCTGCTCTGCAAGAACCCGTCGGCATTTGATCCGCGCGTGTTCTTCCCGCCGATCATGGATACCGTAATGTATGGAAATGTGCCGGATGACGATGTTGCTCTGATCGTAGACTGCATTGAGCGCGGCGTGAAAGAAGTTGTGGGAACGCTGATCGTGGAATTTGACAGCGTGGGCAGGGCGCCGCTCATCGAAAACGTATCGCTTGATGAGATGGCGGAGCGCTACAAAAAGAAAGGGATATAGTATGAGTATGAATATTCTGGTCGCCCATGGAGGCGGACCGACAGCGGTCATCAACACCTCGCTGCAGGGCGTGGTGGAGGCGGCGCGCACATCAGGCAGAGTAGATAAGATATATGCCGCGCGGTTTGGCGCGGAGGGGATATTAAAAGGTGATCTCATCGATCTGACGGATGTTCCGGCTGAGGTGATCGCCAGATTACAGTACACCCCGGCGTCGGCGATCGGTTCCTGCCGCAGGAAGCTGACGGAAGACGATTATCCGACAGTGATGGAAACCTTGAAAAAATACGAGATCAACGCCTTCTTTTATAACGGCGGCAACGACTCCATGGACACCTGCAATAAGGTAAATGAGCTTGCGGTGAAGGAAGGACTGGATCTTCGCGTGATCGGAATCCCGAAGACGATGGACAACGATCTGGAGGTGACGGATCACTGTCCGGGCTTTGGGAGCGCGGCGCGCTATGCAGCGATCAGCGCCTCCGAGCTGGCGCTGGATGCCTCCGGGCTGCCGATCCATGTGGTCGTGATGGAGCTGATGGGCAGAAACGCAGGCTGGGTGACGGCGGCGAGCGCGATGGCGAAGCGCCTGACGCGCTGCGGGCAGCTTACTTATCTGCCGGAGCTTCCGGTGGATGTTGATAAAATGCTTGCCGATATCGAGGCGGGCTACGCGAAGGGGAACGGGCTGCTGGTGACGGTGAGCGAGGGTCTCTGCGGATTGGATGGAAAGCCGCTGGCGGACACCGGCATCGTGGACGGCTTTGGGCATACAGTTCCGGGCGGAACGGCGCAGTACATATCAGACCAGATCATGCAGAAGCTTGGCATCAAATCGCGTGCAGAAAAACCGGGACTGCTCGGCAGATGCAGCATTCCCTACGTATCATCGACCGACCGGAAGGAAGCATACGAGGTCGGCAGATACGCACTGGAATCAGCGCTGCGCGGACAGAGCGGGCAGATGGTTGCAATCGAGGCGATCCGCAGACCGAAATATATCAGCAGACTGTTTCTGACGCCGCTTTCCGGCGTGGCGAATGCGGAAAAGAAATTTCCGCTGGAATGGATCGAGGGAGGCAATCAGATCGCCGACGCGTTCTTTGATTACGCGGAGCCGCTGATGGGAGAGGATTTCCCGCAGTATGCATTTCTCAGATAGAAAGGTAGAATGATTATGAAGCATATTTATTTGAATTTAAAGCGCTTTGACGTTCCGGTATCGCTCGGCGGCGTCAACCGTCTTGCACCGGTGCAGGAGTGGGGAAAGACGATCGTGGAGAATACCCAGGATGCGCTTAGAAAATACGATCCGCAGAAGGTGGAATTTGTTCAGTTTCTGCCGGAGGCGCATCTTCTGCAAGCAGTGGCGGCGCTTTCCGAAAACAGCCCGCTGCAGATCGGCAGCCAGGGCGTGTACCGCGATAACACGGCGGTCGGCGGCAATTTCGGTGCGTTCACCACAAACCGCCCGGCATCCATCGTGAAAGCGATGGGCTGTGCGGCGACGCTGATCGGGCACTGCGAGGAGCGCAACGATAAAAAAGGCATTCTGGCGGAGGCGGGCGTATCCGATATGTCAGCCGTCAACCGCCTATTAAATAAGGAAATCAAATGCGCAATGGACGCCGGTCTGAAGGTGGTCTATTGCATCGGTGAGACAAGCGAGGAACAGCCGCAGTGGGAGCAGGTCCTTGGAGAACAGCTTTCCGTCGGGCTGGATGGCGTTGATAAATCGAAGGTGGTCATTGCCTATGAGCCTGTGTGGAGCATCGGGCCGGGCAAGACGCCTGCGGGCAAGGATTACATCACAAAGATCGCACGCTTTGTAAAGGAGCAGACGGGCGGCATGGACGTGGTGTACGGCGGGGGATTAAAAGCCGACAATGCAGCAATGCTTGCATCTATTGAAGAAATTGACGGCGGACTGATCGCGCTGACAAGATTTCAGGGTGAAATTGGCTTCTATCCGGAGGAATATCTGGAAATCATTCGTTTATACTTGGGAGAATAGCAGGAGGATGAGATATGAGATTAGAGTTTGAGTATGGCAATGGCATGATGAGCGCCGAATTGCCGGATACCACAGATGTTTTTATACCCGGCGAAACGGTTCCCGATCCGCCGTGTCTTCCGCAGGACTGGGACAGCCTTTATGAGGCGACTATGCAGAGTATCCGCAATCCGATCGGGATGCCAACGCTTACGGAAATTGCGAAGGCGGGCGATAAGGTTGTCATCGTCATTCCGGATATCGTAAAGGGCGGCAACCAGCCGACCTCGCACCGCAAGGTGGCGATCCGCGCCTGCCTCGACGAGCTTTACAGCGTCGGCGTGGAGAAGAAGGATGTGCTCCTGCTGTTTTCCAACGGACTGCACCCGCGTGCAACGGTGAAGGAGATGCGCACGATCCTCGGCGAGGAGCTGTTTAATGAGTTTTATCCGCTCGGGCAGATCACCAGCCATGACAGCGAAGACTACGATCACCTGGTAGACCTTGGATATACCGAGGCGGGCGACCATGTGATCATGAACAAATACGTGTTTGACGCGGATGTTGCGATCCTCATCGGGCATACGCAGGGCAATCCTTATGGCGGCTATTCGGGCGGCTACAAGCACTGTGCGACCGGCATCAGCCATTGGCGGAGCATTGCCAGCCACCATGTGCCGGAGGTGATGCACAAGCCGGACTTCGTTCCGGTCTCCACCAGCAGCGTGATGCGCCAGAAATTTGACCGCCACGGCATGTTTATGGAAGAGAAGATGGGGAAGAAATTCTTCTGCTGCGACGCGGTGCTGGACACGAAGTCGCGCCAGATCGAAATTAATTCCGGCTATGCAAAGGAGATGCAGCCCGTCAGCTGGAAGATGGCGGATAAGCGCACCTACGTACACTGGGCGGAGAAGAAGTACGATGTGGTGGTATTCGGAATGCCGACGAACTTCCATTACGGCGATGGCATGGGTACGAACCCTATCCAGATGATGCAGGCGCTGTCTGCGCAGGTGATCCGCCACAAACGGGTGCTGAGCGACCGCTGCGTATTTATTGTTCCGAGCATCTGCGACGGGTGGTTCCACGACGAGAGATGGCCTTACCTGCGCGAACTTTATGAGATGTTCCAGCATGATTCTATGAATATTCTGCCCGATATGAACCGCTACGGTGAATATTTCGCCACGAATGAAGAATATATCCGCAAATACCGTTTTGCCAATGCCTTCCATCCCTTCCATGGTTTTTCCATGATGAGCTGCGGACATCTGGCAGAAGAGCACACCAGCGCGATCTATATTGTGGGAGCGCGCGAACCGGGAATTGCCAGGGGCATGGGACTGAAAACACGCGCGACCGTCGAGGAAGCGCTGCAGGACGCGATGAAAAAGTACGTCGGTCCAAATCCGAACATCCTGGCGCTGCCAAAAACCTTTACCACGGCGGCGGTGCATCTCTGTATGAAGGATCCTTCCCAGAACAGTCATACAAGAGACGGTCATGGACATCCCTGCTGTGGATAATGGGATAAAAGGAGGGTAAAACATGAATGAGAAGGGAACAAAAAAGAAGAAAATCGTAATCAGTGATAAGGTCTGGCTGCTGATATCGTTTCTCGCGGCAATGCTCGTCTGGTTTCTGCTGTCCATCGGTGAGGCGACCGGGAGAAGCTTTCCGTTTGCCGACAAGGTAGTGCCGGCGGTCGGCACGATGGTCGACCGCGGGGTATTCTGGAAGGATATCGCCAGCAGTATGACCTGCGTGGGGATCGGTTTCGGGCTTGGCTTTATCACGGCGCTGCCGGTGGCATTTCTGATGGCATGGTACACGCCGGTGCAGAAAATCATCGAGCCGTGGATTAACTTTATCCGCAATATCCCGGCGCTGGCGTACGCGCCGCTTCTGGTCATCACCTTCGGTGTCGGTCAGAAACCGGCAGTAATCCTTATCTGGATCTGCACCTTTATGACCATGAGCATCACCATCTATCAGGGAATCAAAAACATCGACGTTACGCTGATCAAAGCGGCAAGAGTGCTTGGGGCAAACGATTTTGATATTTTCTGGAAAATCATCTGTCCGGCAACCGTACCGTTTATCATCACGGCGATCCGTCTCGGACTCGGCGCGGCGCTGACAACACTGCTGGCGGCGGAATCGACCGGTGCGCAGGCAGGTATCGGTATGCGTATCCGCTCTCTGTCGAACTCCTTTGAGTCGGCTCCGATGCTGATGTACATCATTCTGCTTGGCATCATCGGTTTAATTCTGGTGAAGATTGTAGATATCATAGAAAGGAAATTAACGGGATGGCAAGAGAAGATAAATTAGTCAAATTAAAAATCGATAATGTATACAAGGAATACCAGGGGCGCAACGGCAAGGTGGTGGCGCTGAACGGGGTAAACCTTGATATTGCGGAAAATGAATTCATCTGCGTGGTAGGTCCCTCGGGCTGCGGCAAGTCCACGCTGCTGAATATCATTGCCGGTCTCCTGGAGCCGACCAGCGGGGCGGTCTATCTGGACGGAAAGCAGATCGAGGGGACCGGCGTGGAGCGCGGCGTTGTATTCCAGCAGTATGCGCTGTTTCCGTGGCGGACAGTCATCAAGAATGTTATGTTCGGTCTGGAAATGAAAAAGGTGCCGAAGGACCAGGCGGAGGAGATCGCCCGGAAATACATAAAGGCGGTCGGCCTGGAGGGCTTTGAGCATTCCTATCCGAAGGAGCTCTCCGGCGGCATGAAGCAGCGTGTGGCAATCGCCCGCGCCTATGCGGCAAACCCGGAGGTGCTGCTTCTGGACGAGCCGTTCGGAGCGCTGGATGCGCAGACGCGCGTGCAGCTTCAGACGGAGCTTTTAAATACCTGGGAGCAGGAGAAAAAGACCTGCTTTTTCATCACACATGATGTGGATGAGGCAATTATTCTGGCGCAGCGCGTGATTATCATGAGCGCGCGTCCGGGGCGTATTAAAAGAATCGTGGATATCGATATTCCGTATCCGAGAACGCAGGAGACGAAATCAGATCCGCGCTTCCTGGAGCTGAAGGCGGAGATCTGGAACGAGGTATACCAGGAATTCCTGGCGGTACGCAAATAATGAAGCCGGGTCAGAAGCAGCGGACCCTGATGATGTGACTGACCGCAAAGCGGTTAAAATAATTTCATTAAAGGAGGATTTTATTATGTTGAAAGGTACTATGAAGAAACTTCTCGGCGTGGCGGCAGCGGCTGCGATGACACTGGCGATGGCGACAGTGGGACATGCGGAGGAAACGATCGAACTGAACGTGGCTTACATGCCGAACTATGCATCCCTCTGGTCGGTGCTGACCGGTATTGACCAGGGCTTCTTCGCAGAGGAAGGGCTGGAGATTAAACTCTGGGAGTTTGCGGACGGTCCGTCTGAGATCGCGGCGATGGAGGGCGGCAGCATTGATATCGCTTATATCGGACACGGTGCGCATAAGCTCTGTATCAACGGACAGGCGACCATTTTCGCGCCGAGCTCTGTGCACAGCACGGACAAAATCATCGTGCTCCCGTCTTCTGAGGTTACTTCCGTGGATGATATCGCGAATCTGAAGGGCAAAAAGGTAGCCTACAATGCAGGCTCTTCTTCCGAGACGGCTTTAAACGGCGCGCTGGCGGCGGCAGGCCTTACGATGGATGATATCGAGGCTTATGAGATGGACGCAACAAACATGGTAGCGGCAATGTCTTCCGGTTCCGTAGACGCCTGCACGGCATGGAACCCGTACAGCAACCAGATCATGCAGAACTGCGAGGGCGCCCTGGAGCTGGAATTTGCGACGGATTCCGTAAACCTGTCGAGCTGGATCTGCCTGCCGTCCTATGCGGAAGAAAACAGAGACATCCTGCTCCGCTTCAGCCGTGCGCTGTATAAGGCGATGGCTTACTCCTCCCAGGAGGATAACTGGGATTACGCGGTCGGACTGTATGCAACACAGTGTGCGAAGGACAAGGAAGCCTGCATGGTGGAGACCGGCGATGCAACATGGTTCAGCGCAGATGATGTAAAGAACGGTATTGCAGACGGAACAATGCAGGATTACTATCAGAGACAGCAGCAGATGTTCATCAACAGCGGCGACGTGGAAGCGGAGGTTCCGCTTGAAAATTATGTGCTGTTTGATTTGATGACAGAGGCGCTGGGCGAATAATAAGAAAAAAAACGCACAGCAATTATCTGACAAAGCGGACCAGGCTCCGTGGGGCGGCGAAAGTCTGTTCCACGGGGCTTTTTTAGGTGGTGGGGGACAATGAGAATTATTTATGAGCAATGCAGTCCGCAGGCGGTTGTTTATGCGGCAGAGGAGCTGGAAGCGTATCTTTGCAGGATGCTGCCGGAGCTGAAGGATGATAACCGGACGATACGGCTGGCAGTGGAGGCGAAGGCTGCCGGGGAGAGATGTGAGGAAATCTACGACCGGGAGAATGACAGCTTCCGCGTGGTGATGACAGCAGAGGGCGGTGTGATTGCGGGGAATCGTCCGCGCAGCGTGCTGCTGGGCGTCTATGATTATTTGCATTATCTTGGCTGCCGGTTCTTGATGCCGGGCAGGAAGGGCGAGTATGTTCCGCGCATCACCTGTGAAAAGCTTTGTGCGGATTACGAAAAGACGGCGTCCTTTTATCACCGGGGCGTCTGCATTGAAGGGGCGGATTCGTTTGAGAATGTCCGGGAATTTATTGACTGGCTGCCGAAGGTGGGCTTTAATAGCTTTTTTCTGCAGTTTAAAGTGCCCTATGCTTTCTTTGCAAGGTGGTATCACCATGAGCAGAATCCTTACCGGGAGGCGGAGAGCTTTACCTATGAGGACGCCCGCCGCTGCATGAAGCTGCTGGAAGCGGAGCTGAAAAAAAGGGATCTGCTGCTGCACAAGGTGGGACATGGATGGACGGGAGAAGTGCTCGGCTATGAGACGGGTTCCTGGGATGCGGTAAAGGAACCGCTGAAGGAACCGGAAAAATCGTTTGCGGCGCTGGTGGACGGCGTGCGCGGACTTTATAAGGGAGCGCCGATGAATACGAACCTCTGCTATCACAATCATGAGGCTGCGGATCGGTTTGCCGAAAAAGTGACGGCGTATGCGAGGGAGAACCCGGAGGTGGATTATCTGCATATCTGGCTGGCGGATGAGTACAACAATGTCTGCGAGTGCGCAAAATGCCGGAAGACGACAGTTTCCGACCAGTATGCTGCGCTGCTGAACGAGATTGACCGCCGTTTAAGAGAAGAGGGGTTAGATACGCGGATCGTATTTTTGCTTTACCAGGAGCTTTTGTGGCCGCCGGTGAAGGAGCGGCTGCATCATCCGGAGCGGTTTGTGCTGATGTTTGCCCCGATCAGCCGGACCTTCGAGAAATCGTACGATATGGGGCAGATTCCGAAGAAGCTGCCGGAGTATGTGCGGAACCGGATCACGCTTCCGACAAACCTCGGAGAAAATCTTGCGTTTCTGCGGGCATGGCAGGCGCAGTTTGCAGGCGACAGCTTTGTATACGACTACCCCCTTGGCCGGGCACATTACGGGGATTTCGGCTCTGTCCACATTGCGCGGATCATTGGCGGGGATATCAAAAAGCTGCGGAGAATGGGGCTGAACGGTTATATAAGCTGTCAGGAGCTGCGCGCTGCACTTCCAAATGCGCTTCCGAATTATGTGATGGGACGCGTGCTCTTTGAGGAGCAGGCGGACGTGGAGGCGCTGATCAGCGAGTATTTTGAAGCGGCATACGGCAAAAAAGCAAAGGATGCGAAAGCATATCTGGAGGCTCTGTCCGCGCTGAAATGCTGCGATTATTTAAACGGTAAGGGAGAACGCGTTGACGCGCAGATGGCGGAACGGATGCGGCGGATAGAGGAAATCTGCGGGGCATTTGAGCCGGAGCAGTATTTTCAGGAAATTGATACGGAGGACGGGACGAGGGAAAGCTGCGGCGGATCCCGCCTGGACGGAAACGGGCAGCCGGCGCGATTATGCTGGAAGCTGCTTGCTTTTCATAAAGAATATATTCTGCGGCTTGCCGGGGCGATGGAGCTGCTTGCAAAGGGCAGGCGGCAGGAGGCGGGGGAAAAGTGGCGTGAGATGCGCCGGTACCTTTGCAGTCGGGAGGACGAATTTCAGCCTTATCTGGACGTCTACCGTGTCCTGGAGGTTACACAAAAATATACAGGTTTTCAGTAACATTGGTTTGGGAGGAAGAACGAGATGAAACATGCATACTACTACTATACGAAGGACGAATTACTTGCTTCGCCAAAGATACCGATTACTGTGATGGAAGACAATGCGGCTGTTTTTCGGGCGATGGCGCAGGAGATGGCGGAGGAGATAAAGAGAAAGAATGCGCTTGGGGAGCGCACGGTGTTTATCTGCCCGGTGGGACCGGTCGGTCAGTATCCGTATTTTGTGGATATCGTAAACCGGGAGCGCATCAGTCTGAAAAATGTGTGGTTTATCAATATGGACGAGTATCTGACGGATGATAAGCAGTGGATCGACGCTTCGGAGAAGCTGAGCTTCCGCGGCTTTATGAACCGCACGGTCTATTCTCAGATCGATCCGGAGCTGGTGATGCCGGAAAATCAGCGTGCGTTCCCGGATCCGAAGAACCCTGGTTATCTGCAGGAGCTGATAGAGAAGCTCGGCGGCGTGGATATCTGCTTTGGCGGCATCGGCATCAACGGACATGTGGCGTTTAATGAGGCGCAGGACGAACTGTCGCCGGAGGAGTTTCGCGGTCTGCACACGCGCGTGCTGAAAATCAGCCGGGAGACACGGACGGCGAATGCAATCGGCGATTTAAACGGCGCCATCGACGATATGCCGAACTACTGCATCACAATCGGAATGAACGAGATTTACAATGCACGGAAAATCCGTCTGGGATGTTTCCGTGACTGGCACCGGAGCGTTGTGCGCCATGCGGCATACGGCGAGGTGTCCGCGCATTTTCCGGTGACGCTTTTGCAGGAGCACCCGGATGTGCTGCTGCGCATCACGGAGTTTGTAGCAGAATTGCCGGAATAAAGATTTTTGGGGTGAAATAGTACGGCAGAATGGAGAAGATACCATGAAAAAATATTTCATAATCAATGGCGATGTATATATTCAACATCAATTTGAGAAAGTATCCCTGCTGCTGGAAGACGGAAAGCTGCGGATTTGCAGAGACAGCGCCCTGCCTGCGGACTGCGAGGTTATTGATGCAGCAGGCAGAAAGGTTGTGCCGGGCTTTCTGGATGTCCACACGCACGGGGCGGTCGGCGTGGATGTAAACGGCGCGTCATCGGAGGATTTAAAGAAGATCGGCAGATTCTTTGCCGGGAACGGGACGACCTCCTGGCTTGCCTCCGTGCTGACGGATACGAAGGAGCAGACAGAGCGGTGCATCGACCAGTACCTGCAGCTCGACCAGTCGGACGCGGATGCTGCACAGCTTTTAGGCATTCATCTGGAGGGACCGTTTCTCTCATCAGAATACAAGGGAGCGATGCCCGAGCATCTGCTGCAGGGATCAGACATTGATCTTGCAGGGGAATACCAGAAGCGTGCAAAAGGGAATATCCGTTATATTACAGTCTCACCGGAAATAGAAGGTATGGTAGAAATGATACCAAAGCTGAAGGCGCTTGGCATTACAGTGGCGATCGGTCACTCCGGAGCAGATTATAAGACATCCATGGCGGCGATAGAAGCCGGAGCAGATTGCTGCACACATACCTTTAATGCAATGCGGCTTCTGCACCAGCATGAGCCGGCGATTCTTGGCGCAGCGCTGGAGACGGATATCTACTGCGAGATGATCTGCGACGGGCTTCATCTGCATCCCGGCATCGTGCGGCTTTTGCTGAAAACAAAGGGGCTGGGGCGCGTTGTGGCGATCACAGACTCGATCATGGCGGCGGGCCTGCCGGATGGCAGATATCATCTGGGTGTCAACGAGGTGATCGTGAAAGACGGCGACGCGAAGCTGGCGTCAGACGGCACGCGGGCGGGCAGCACGCTTACGCAGATCCGGGCGCTGCGCAATCTGAAAAAATTTACCGGATATCCGCTGGAGGAATTGCTGCCGCTCTTTACGGAAAATCCGGCAAGACTGATTGGAGTGTATGACCGCAAGGGCTCCATCGCAGACGGGAAGGATGCGGATCTTGTCCTGCTCACGGAAAACCTGGATATTGACCGTGTCTTTCTGCGCGGCAATGCTTTTAAGAAAGAGGGCTGCAGCGCATCGGGTACCGGACACATGCACCTTTCTTTGTAAAAAACATACCTTAAATAAAAAAGGTGTGTTATGGGATATTCAGATTATGTGGGCGTGGCAGGCACGATTATTAACATTTCCAGAGGAAATAACTGCTGCAGCCAGATGATGGCGCTCCGTACAGCGGAAGGAATCATAAACTTTACGGTGGAGGCAGATACGCAGATAATGGATAACCGGCAGCTCAGACCCGGAATGCAGGTGACTGCCTTCTATGACAGCAGCCTGCCGGTGCCGTTGATTTTCCCGCCGCAGTACCGTGCACAGATCATTGCGGTGCCTGGAAGAAACGAACAGGTGATGTTAAATTTCTTTGACCGGAATCTGACTGCGGCTGACCGTTCTCTGCAGTTGAATGTTGGCAGAAATACCGTAATCAGAACGGTAAACGGGCAGGCATTTACCTGCAGTCTGCAGAACCGGTTCCTGCTGGTTTACTATACTGCGGTCACAAGAAGTATTCCGCCGCAGACGACGCCGGACAGAATTGTGGTACTGTGCTGATGATACAACTTTGATACAAACATGATAAAATCAGGATACATTCCCCGTTTATACTGTTGGAAGAAAAACGGGAAAGAGTAGTGATTACATGAAAAAACAAAATGCCATGCAGCGCTTTATAGGTCGTCTGACCGGCAGTCATGAGCTGGAACAGGCGGAGCAGATGTTGGGCGGGCTGCTTCTGGCAGCCGGAGATGACGGGCAGCGCCGGGAAATTGGCCGCATAAGAAAGCTGATACGGAAATACCGGAGAGAACGGCGGACCCGGCTCTGCATTGCAGGCGGAGCATTGTGCATCGTGCTGGCGGCGCTGATTCTATGGATGGCGACGGTCATGTCCGAAAAAGGAACGGCGGATAAAAGCGGTGTGCAAAAATCCGCATCCGCGCCGGATAGAAAGAATGCATCCGCCCTGCCGGAGGTGGGAATCCAGGATGTGCTGCTGGGAGAAGGACAAAGCGCGCCGCCTGCTCAGACGGAAAAGCAGGAGGAGACGGAAGAAATCGTGAAGCTGGAGGAACCGGTGGAGCTGCTTTTAAGCTTTACCGGGGACTGCATTCTGGGAACGGACGAATATTTTGCCTGGGATACTGGATTCAATGCTTATTACGATATGTACGGGGCGGATTATTTTCTGGAAAATGTGCGCGATATTTTTCAGAAGGATGATTTGACGATTGTTAATATGGAGGGAACGCTGACAGAGGAAACGACAAGAGTGGAGAAACAATTTGCGTTTAAGGGGAAGCCGGAGTTTGTAAAGATTCTGGCGTCTTCGTCTGTGGAGGCGGCAAATATGGCAAACAACCACAGTCATGATTATGGGGAGCAGAGCTTTCTGGACACCGTCGATATTCTGGAGCAGAATCATATCCGGACCTTTGGCTATGACGATACGGCGCTGATGGAAGTGAAGGGCGTCAGGGTCGGGATATTTGGAATTTATGAGCTGGACGACCATCTGGAGCGGACTGGGCAGGTGAAATCGAATATCGCAAAACTGAAGCAGGAGGGCGCGGACATTATCGTGGCGGTTTTTCACTGGAGCAACGAGCTGGTGACGGTTCCTGATGAGAACCAGGTGACACTGGCGCATCTGGCAATCGACGAGGGAGCGGATGTGGTGGTCGGTCATCACCCGCACGTCCTGCAGGGAATCGGGACATACAAGGGCAAAACAATCGCCTACAGTCTGGGAAACTTCTGCTTCGGCGGAAATACGCATCCCACGGAGACAGATACCGTGATTTTTCAGCAGAGATTTGTCATTAACACAGACAGAGAGATTACAGAGAGCAAAACGAATCTGATTCCCTGCTCGGTATCCTCCGATAGCACAATTAACAACTACCAGCCGACGCCGCTGACGGGAGAAGAAGCGGAGCGGGTATTAAATCTGATTGACGAAAGAAGCAGGGCACTGATGGATTAACCCATCAGTGCCTTTAATGTTTCATAGAAATCCGGATAGCTGATTCTGACGCAGTCGGCGCCGGTAATTTCCGTTTCACCGTCGGCGGCGAGCGCGGCGATGGCAAAGCTCATGGCGATGCGGTGGTCAAGATAGCTGTCGATGACAGCGCCGTGCAGCGGATGCCCGCCTTCGATAATCATACCGTCATCGGTCGCTGTCACATGAGCGCCCATAGCGGTGAGATTTTCCGTCATCACTGCGATGCGGTCGGATTCCTTCACCTTCAGCTCCTGGGCGTCGCGGATAACCGTGGTGCCCTCCGCCATGCAGGCGAGCACGGCGATGACGGGCAGCTCATCAATGAGGGTGGGGATGATGCCGCCGCTGATATCCGTGCCGTGCAGCGCACTGTGCTTTACCAGAAGGTCGGCAACCGGCTCGCCGCCGCTCACCTTTTCATTTAAAACAGTAACGTCGCCGCCCATATCACGCACAACACGCAGAATACCGTCGCGGGTGGGATTGATGCCGACATTGCGTATCAGAATCTCGGAGCCGGGAATCATCAGCCCGGCAGCGATAAAATACGCGGCGGAGGAGATGTCTCCGGGAACCGTGATTTTTGCGGCGGACAGCCGTGGATCTGGCCGGATGGTGGCTGTGGTGCCGCGAGACTGTACGTCTGCGCCGAAACCGGCGAGCATCAGCTCGGTATGGTTGCGGGAGAGCTGCGGTTCTGTTACGCTGGTGGGAGCGTCGGCGTAAAGACCGGCGAGCAGAATGCAGGACTTCACCTGCGCGGAAGCCACCGGACTGCTGTAGTGAATGCCGTGCAGAGAACTGCCGCAGATGCGAAGCGGTGCGCAGCCGTTATCTTTTAGGCTCACGATATCCGCTCCCATCTGCGAGAGCGGCTCCATGATGCGCTTCATCGGACGGCTCTGGATGGAAGCGTCGCCGTTTAAAACGGAGGTGAATTTCTGTCCGGCGAGGATGCCGGAGATCAGCCGCGTGGTGGTGCCGCTGTTTCCGGTATCCAGCGTTTCTGTGGGAACGGTCAGTCCGTGCAGACCTTTCCCGTGGATCAGAATGCGCTCCGGCGTGTTTTCGATGTCGACACCGAGCCTGCGAAAGCAGCTTATTGTTGAGAGACAGTCTGCGCCCTGCAGAAAATTCGTCACCTCGGTGGTGCCTTCGGCAAGCGCTCCGAACATGACGGCGCGGTGCGAGATGGATTTATCGCCCGGAACGGTGATCTCGCCCTTTAAGGGAGAATGCTTTTTAAAAATCATCGGAAAACCTACCTTTCATATACAGTGTAGCGGTATCTGCGCAGCAGCTCTACCGATTTTTTCAGAGATTCTTCGTCGTAAAACTCCACGCGCAGCACGGCTTCCTCAAATTCCCGGTTATGTACGATGCCGATATTGCGCAGGCTGATGCCGCTGCTTGCAAGAATCGTGGCAAGGGTGGCGATACCACCCGCCTCGTCCACCATATCGCAGTAGAGCATATAAACCTTCTTCAGCGGTCCGCTGGAGCGGTCGGAGAAGGAATTGCGGTAATCGCGCGAGCGCTCAAAAAGACTGTGGATGGCGGAGCTATCTTTCGCAAGAAGCTGCGCGCGCACCTTCTGCAGGCTTTCCGTGTAGGCGTCCAGCACGGAAACAATGTTGCCTGCGTTGGTCGTGCAGATCTGTTCCCACATATCGGGGGAGGAGGAGGCGATGCGTGTGATATCCTTGAATCCTCCGGCTGCGACGGTCCGCATCGTCTCGTTGGGTGTGTCCTCATCGTGCACCAGATTTACCAGCGTGGCTGCGATAATATGCGGCAGATGGCTGATAGCGGCGGTCACGTAATCGTGCTCTTTGCAGTCGAGCACCAGCGGCAGCGCGTTCAGAGAAGAAACCAGCTTTGTGTAGCGCGTCACCTTCTCCGGCGCAATCCCTGCGGAGGGCGTCAGAATATAATAAGCGTTTTCTATCAGAGCCCACTGGGAATGCTCGATGCCGGTCTTTTCAGAGCCTGCCATCGGGTGTCCGCCGATAAACCAGTCTGACAGACCAAGTGCGGCGGCGCGTTCATGGATATCGGTCTTTGTGCTGCCGACATCCGTTAAAATGCAGTCCGCCTTCAAAAACGGCTTTATTTTCGAAAGGCTGTCGATATTTACCTCCACTGGCGCGCACAGGAAAATAAAATCACAGCGGGAGAAAGCCTCGCAGATATCGTCGTACGCCTCGTCGATGATATGCTCCTCTAAAGCATAGGTGAGCGTCTCGCGCCGTCTCGCGCAGGCGAGCACCGTAGCTTCCGGGTAAAAATGTTTAATGGCTCTGGCGATGGAGCCGCCGATCAGCCCCAGAGCGACAAAGCCGGCAGTAAAATCACTTTTCATCAGATATCCTTCTTTTCTGTAATGATCTCGTTCAAAACAGATATATTGTACTATTGATATAGATCAGATGTCAACCCTTTTACGCGTTGAAGTGTGAAAGAAAAATATAGTAGAAAATATAGTTAGTAATCTTGAATAATTTGCTTGCTATTTACGCGTATTTTTAGTAGAATATACCCATAGGCTTCGCGCGGCGGCAGAAAGGCAGTGTTTTTCTGCCCGGACTAAAACGAAATTGGAGGAAAGTATATGAAAGTTTATACAACAGACAGAATTCGCAACGTGGTTATTTTAGGTCATGGCGGTTCCGGAAAGACCACCCTGACAGAAGCGATGGCTTACTTATCCGGTATTACCAGCCGCATGGGCAGCGTGCCGGAGGGAAATACGGTAAGTGACTATGATAAAGAAGAAATCAAGAGAAAATTCTCCATCAGCACGACGGTTGTCCCGATCATCTGGGGCGACATCAAGGTGAACGTGCTGGATACGCCGGGGTATTTCGACTTCGTGGGCGAGGCGGAAGAAGCTGCGGCTGCTGCGGATGCGGCGATCATCGTTGTTTCCGGCAAGAGCGGCGTAGAGGTAGGCACGCAGAAGGCATGGGAGCTTTGTGAGAAATACAAGCTTCCGAGGATGTTCTTCGTAACTAACATGGACGTGGACAATGCCAGCTTCCGTCAGGTAGTGGAGGATCTGACCGAGCTTTACGGAAAGAAGATCGCGCCGATCCATCTGCCGATCCGTGAAAATGAAAAGTTTGTCGGCTACGTAAACGTGGTAAAGAAAGCCGGAAGACGCTGGGTAGGCAAGGGCGAGAAGGTAGAGTGCGACATCCCGGACTACTCCATGGAATATCTGGAGAGATACCGCGAGAATCTGCTTGAGGCAGTTGCGGAGACCTCCGAGGAATTTATGGACCGCTACTTTGCGGGAGAGGAATTCTCCACCGCGGAGATCATGGCGGCGCTCACCATGAACGTATCCGACGGCTCCATCGTTCCGGTCGCTATGGGTTCGCCTGTCAATCTGTACGGCGTTGCAAACCTGCTTGACGATATGGTGCAGTATTTCCCGAGTCCGGACAAACGTCACATTGCGGGCATCAACACAAAGACAAACGAGATCTACGAGGCAAACTACGACTTCGCAAAGGCAAAATCTGCCTTTGTGTTCAAGACGATCGTGGATCCGTTCATCGGAAAATATTCGCTCATCAAGGTGGCTTCCGGTGTTATCAAGAACGACGACACGCTCTACAATCCGAAGCAGGATGTGGAAGTGAAATTAAATAAGCTTTATGTGATGGAAGGCAGCAGGACCATTGAGGTGCCGGAGCTTCACGCGGGCGATATCGGCGCGATCGGCAAGCTGAACGTCACAAAGACCGGAGAATCGCTCTCCACCAAGACGACGCCGATCCAGTATGCGGGCATCGATGTTTCCGTGCCGTATACCTACAAGAGATACTTTGCAAAGAACAAGGGCGAGGAGGATAAGATCTCCCAGGCGCTCGCAAAGATGATGCAGGAGGATCTCACCATGAAGGCTGTCAACGACGCGGAAAACCGTCAGTCGCTGATCTACGGCATGGGCGATCAGCATCTTGATATCATCGTGAGCAAGCTGCTGACAAAATACAAAGTGGATGTGGAGCTTGCACGCCCGAAGGTAGCGTTCCGCGAGACCATCCGCAAGAATTCTGATGTGGATGCAAAATATAAGAAGCAGTCCGGCGGACACGGTCAGTACGGTCACGTTAAGATGCGCTTCGAAAATTCCGGTGATCCGGAAACGCCGTATGTATTCGAACAGGTCGTTGTGGGCGGCGCCGTTCCGAAAAACTACTTCCCGGCAGTGGAAAAGGGTATCCAGGAATCCGTTCAGCGCGGACCGCTGGCAGCTTACCCCGTAGTCGGCGTGAAGGCAACCCTGTACGACGGCTCCTACCATCCGGTAGATTCCTCTGAAATGGCGTTCAAGACAGCGGCGATCCAGGCATTCAAGAAGGGCTTCATGGAGGCTTCTCCGGTACTGCTTGAGCCGATCGCATCGGTGAAGGTGACGGTTCCGGATAAATACACCGGCGACGTTATGGGCGATCTCAATAAGCGCCGCGGACGTGTGCTCGGCATGAACCCGGATCACAAGGGCAATCAGATCATCGAGGCGGACGTTCCGATGATGGAAATGTACGGCTATTCCACACAGCTTCGCTCCATGACAGGCGGAAGCGGAACCTTTGCTTATGAATTTGCAAGATATGAGCAGGCTCCGTCCGACATCCAGGCAAAGGAAGTGGAGGCAAGAGCAAGTAAAGTAAACACAAATGAAGATTGATCCTTTTAGGCGGTTACATGTATGACGATTAAGCGCTGAGATTTGTATTGACTTATTCTGTCAGTATGTAATATAGTAAAGATGCGCCGGGAAAACTGATATGGCGCGATATTCTGAGAAGGAGGACAAAAGCAATGAAATATGTATGCAATGTATGCGGATGGGAATACGACGAAGAAGCAGGATACCCGGAAGGCGGAATCGCACCTGGTACAAAATGGGAGGATGTTCCGGAGGATTTCGAGTGCCCGCTCTGCGGCGTAGGCAAAGAGGACTTTGACGAAGCATAAACGGACATACCCCTGCATAGTCTGTAAAAAGACGGTGCAGGGGTTTTTGTATGAAAAAGCACGATCTTAAAGAGCTGGCGATCGCCGGACTTTTCTTCCTGGGGTTTCTTCTGGGAATCCTATTTGTTAATCTTTGGGGAAATACCTATCTGAAGGAAAATGAGCTTCTCAATGAACAGACGCTTCTCTCCATCAAAAATACCGAAATCGACCGGCAGGCGCTTTTTATCCGGATCCTCATGCAGAGAGGAAAAGCATTTTTACTGCTGGTCCTGCTTGGACACACTGCTGTTGGAATCCCGGTGCTGGCAGCTTCTCTGTGCTGGATCGGCTTTGCAGCGGGGATGTTTCTTAGCATTTTTGTGATCCGTATGCGTCTGATGGGGATCCTTCTCTTTCTGGCGTCGATCATGCCGCAGAGCTTTGTTTACGCGCCGCTTATCTGGATGATGGCGGAGGCGGTCATGGAGCGCGGCATAGCGCGCTTTCGCAGCAGGAGAGTGCTGGAGGAGTGGAGCGGGGAAAAGTCGTTCATGCAGACGATGGGAGTTTGCGCCGCCCTGCTTTTAGTAGGCGTTCTGTTGGAAAGCAGCGTCGGTCTGTGGCTTTTAAAGCAGGCGGTCACATACTTTCTTTAAAAATTTTTCGGCCGTATTTTACCAGATATAGTGGTATACATAATTTCTGGATTCGATATTTTGTGGAAAGCCCGGAAAACCGCGTATTTAGGGGAAAAATGAGCAAAAAAAGTCATTGATTTTCTTGGGAAAAGCACATATAATGTTTACATAAATAATGATTCTGGGGAGAATTATAAGGGGAGCGCGACTCTTATTTTTTTGCTGCCAGTTATACGATAAAAACGTCCGGCGGACGTTTTTCGCACGCTGGAAGCAGCGTATGCAACACAAAAGAAAGATGAGATTATGAAATATGGATATGACAAGAGAGCTGGCTCCTCAGATACAGCAGGACATGTGCCGGTTTGCAGGCTATCTGGAAGAGGAAAAGAATGCGTCAAACAGTACGGTGATGTCCTATCAGAGGGATTTAAAAAAATTATTTCATTATTTGTCCGGTAAAGGTGTGGAAAAGGTACAGGATATTACGGCTACCAGCCTGAATTCCTACATACTGCAGATGGAAAAAGAGGGATTTTCCACCTCATCCGTGTCGCGGACGATTGCGTCCATCCGCGCTTTTTTTCATTTTCTGATGAAAACAAAAGCAATCACAGAGGACCCGAGCGACAATCTGAAGGCGCCGCATGTGGAAAAAAAGACGCCGGAGATTCTGACGCTGGAGGAAACGGTGCAGCTTTTAAATCAGCCGGAGATGGATTCGGCAAAGGGCATCCGCGATAAGGCGATGCTGGAGCTGCTCTATGCCACCGGGATGCGTGTCTCCGAGCTGATTTCCATGAAGCTGACGGACGTCAATATGGCGATGGGTTATGTGCTCTGCCGTGACAGCGACAAGGAGCGCGTGATTCCCTTTGGGACGGAGGCGGAGAAGGCGCTGAAGCAGTATATGGGCGAGAGCCGCTCCGTGCTGCTGAAGGGCAGAGAGAGCGAATATCTTTTTGTGAATTGCTCAGGGAAATCCATGAGCCGCCAGGGATTTTGGAAAATCATCAAATTTTATTCCGCGCAGGCAGGCATTACCAAGGACATCACGCCGCACACCCTGCGGCATTCCTTTGGCGCTCATCTGGTGCAGAACGGCGCCGATCTGCGGGCGGTGCAGGAAATGATGGGACATTCCGACATCTCCACGACGCAGATTTATATGGACATGAACGTCAGAAGAGTGCGGGAGATCTATGCCAAGGCGCACCCGAGAGGATAAAGGGGGTTTTCACATTTGTCCATGCGTGAAATCTGAGCAGAGCGTTGATGTTCTGTCCATTTATGGTGTTTTTACCCAAGGATAATTTACAGAAGAAACCGCCAGACGGCGGGTGGCAGATGACCATCCGCCCTCCGGCGGTTTTTAGTATTATTTTGCCGCGCTTATATTTTCTGTTATCCATTCCTGTATGAGCGGCACATCGACATGGAATGCCTGTGCAATCTGCTCCAACGGCAATCCCATATCCGCAAGGATAAAGGAAGCTTCTTTTGCCTTTTTCATTTCGCCCTTTTTGATACCTTTCTCGATACCTTTTTCAATACCTTTCTCAATACCTTCTTCAATGCCTTCTTTGTAAATTTGTTCCATTTCCCGACACATAGAATCAACTCCTTCTCTGGTTTCTTTTAATTCACGTACCCTTTTTGCCAGAATATGACTGTACATTTCATCTGCGCTTTTGCAGTGTAAATCATGCATGAGCCTTCAATGATGCAGACGTATAATCGAAGGACATAATGTATTCCCCGGCTGTAAGGAAAATCAGCCGGGGAATTTTTTCAATCTGGGTGGTTGCAATCCAGCCGCACAGATGGAGTTTTTTTATATTTTCAGCACATGCGGTAAATGTCGTAGATCAGCTCCTCGGATTCCTTCCAGCCAAGGCAGGCGTCGGTGATGGATTTTCCGTAAATGTGTTCGCCGCAGCCGATTTTCTGGTTGCCCGGTTCGATGTAGCTCTCGATCATAACGCCTTTAATCAGCTCCTTCAGACGCGGGTTTAAATTGCGGTTGTTCATGACTTCCTTCACGATACGTACCTGTTCCTGATACTGTTTATTGGAATTGGAATGGTTTGCGTCGATGATGGCAGCCGGGTTTTTGAGGTCGCGTTCGTCATACATATGCAGCAGGCGGATCAAATCCTCATAGTGATAGTTCGGGATGGAATTTCCGTGCTTGTTGGTCGCGCCGCGCAGAATAACGTGCGCAAGCGGGTTTCCTTGTGTGGAAACCTCCCATCCGCGGTAAATAAAGTCGTGCGAAGCCTGGGCGGCAACGACAGAATTGAGCATAACGGAAAAATCACCGCTGGTGGGATTTTTCATGCCGGCGGGCACATCCATGCCGCTGGTCGTCATGCGGTGATGCTGGTCCTCCACAGAACGTGCTCCGATGGCAACATAGGAGAGCAGGTCGGCAAGATACCAGAAATTTTCCGGGTAAAGCATTTCATCTGCAGAAGTAAGCCCGGTCTCTTCGATGACGCGCAGATGCAGTTTGCGGATGGCGATCAATCCGGCAAGCATATCCGGCTTTTTCTCCGGATCCGGCTGGTGCACCATGCCCTTGTAGCCCTCGCCGGTGGTGCGCGGCTTGTTTGTGTAGACGCGCGGGATCAGAATAAGCCGGTCGCCGACCTTCTCCTGCACAGCAGCAATTCGGTTTACATAATCCATGACGGATTCTTCGTTATCCGCCGAGCAGGGCCCGATGATCACCAGAAATTTATTGGAAGCCCCGGTAAATACCTCCTTGATTTCTGCATCTCTCTGTGCTTTTATAGAAGCAGCTTCTTTAGAGATGGGGAACTGTTTTTTTATCTCCGCCGGAATCGGCAGTTTTTTTATAAATGTGAAGCTCATAATTTCCTCCCGTTAGTGTGTATATGTACGATGCCAAAGTCCTTCACCCGCATATGATCAGGTTCATGCGAATCCAGGCTTTTCGGCCCTGGCATCATTATATACGATAACCGTATAAAAAACCAGCATTAAATTTTGTGCTTGATGAAAATAGGAAGATTTTGTATACTAAATAGATAGAATGATGCTGGCTAACGTGGGTTTTGGCCTTTTGAACCTGGTATCATGGAATCTTGAATTAACAGAGGTGCATAGAGTGTCGAATATCAAAAAACCGTATTTCCCGATGTTTGTGGATCTGAGCAAAAAGCGCGTATATGTGGTTGGCGCAGGGACCATCGCAAAGCGGCGCATCCGCTCCCTCTGCGAGTTTGTGGACTGCGTGACAGTGATCGCGCCGGAGGTGAACCCGGAGCTGAACAAAATGGAAAAGGCGGAGAAAATAAAAATCCTGCGGAAGAAATATGAGAGCAGCGATATTTATGATGCGGAGCTTGTGATCGCTGCGACGAACGATCACAAGATAAATGAGGATATCTTCCGCGTCTGCAGGGAGCGGGGAATCCTGGTAAATGTCTGCAGCGACAAGGACAAATGCGACTTTTATTTTCCGGGGCTGATCACCAGGGAGGACGTGGTGGTCGGCGTGACGGCGAACGGGGCGAACCATAAGCGGGCAAAAAATGTGACGGAACAGATCAGGGAGATGCTGGAGGAATGTTAGTAAAAATATATACAGACGGCGCCGCGCGCGGAAATCCGGACGGACCGGGCGGGTACGGAACGATTCTGCATTACACGGATACGAAGGGCGTGCTGCATGAGCGCACTTTCAGCCAGGGATACGAGAAGACGACGAATAACCGCATGGAGCTGATGGCGGCGATCATCGGTCTGGAGGCGCTGAACCGCCCCTGCCAGGTGGAGCTTTATTCCGATTCCAAATATCTCACGGACGCCTTCAACCAGCATTGGATCGAGGGCTGGCAGAGGAAGGGCTGGAAGCGCGGAAAAAATGAGCCGGTGAAAAATGTGGAGCTGTGGAAGCGCCTGCTTGCCGCGAAGGAGCCGCACGAGGTGCGCTTTATCTGGGTGAAGGGACACGACGGACATGAATTAAACGAGCGCTGCGACAGGCTCGCCACCTCGGCGGCGGACGGCGATAATCTGCTTATAGACGACGGGGGAGAGATGAGGCAGCCTACGAGGACTGAGGCTGTGCAGAGTAACTGTGTGTGAAGCTGGGAGTCCAGAACGGGTAGTCTGGAAAGGAGCGTGGATAGAATGGCGAAAGTGAATCTGCCGTATGGCATTGACCTTTTTGAACAGTTGCGTAGCAGGAATTGTTATTACGTGGATAAGACTGGCTTTATCCGGGAATTGTTAAGCGAGGAGTTCACAGTCAACCTGATTGCCAGACCGCGTCGGTTCGGAAAGACTCTTACGATGAGCATGCTTGCAGAATTCTTCGATATCCGTAAGGAAAGCAGGCATAAGTTCGAGGGGCTTGAAATAATGAAGTATGCAGATTTCTGTGCGGAATGGATGAACCAGTGGCCGGTACTGTTCCTGACGCTGAAGGATGTGCAGGGAAGATCCTTTGACAGCGCGTATGGGATGGTTCAGTTTGTTATTTCATCTGTCTGTGGTGAACATGATTATTTGTCAGACAGTGACAAAGTGTCAGAAGCAGATAAGAGAGTTTTTCATCGATTGCTGGAGCAGTCCGGGACATCTACCGATGTAAAAACTGCTTTATTCGTCTTAATGCGTATGATGAAAGCGCATTACGGTAAAGAGGTAATCTTACTCATTGATGAGTATGATGTTCCACTGGCGAAAGCCAGTGATAATGGGTACTATGGGGAGATGTTGGAGGTGATACGCAGTCTGCTGGGAATGACGTGGAAATCCAATCCGAATTTAAAATTCGCTGTGGTAACCGGCTGTCTCAGGATTGCGAAGGAGAGTATTTTTACAGGAGCAAACAATTTTATTTCCAATTCAATATCCGATAAAAAATACCGGGATTACTTTGGATTTAGCGAGCCGGAGGTGACGGCGTTGCTGGAAACTGCAGGGCTGCAGGACGCCCTGACCGAAATGAAAAAGTGGTATGACGGGTATTGTTTCGGTGGAAAAGAAATATACTGCCCATGGGATGTGATAAACCATGTCAGGGCTTTGATGACTGATCAGACCGCGAAGCCGGGAAATTACTGGATCGACACAAGTCACAATAACATCATCCGGCGTTTTATCGACCATCCGCAGATCAACGTCAACGAGAAGTTTGAAATACTGCTCTCCGGCGGCGTGATCCAGGAGCCAATTCGCGAGGATCTGACTTACGATATTGCCCATTCCACAGAGGATAACCTGTGGAGCATTTTGTATCTGACCGGATATCTGACACAGGTTCCACCGGGAAAACTTCCCAAGGGAATACAGCCGGAGGACGGAAAAGTGGCGCTGCGCATTCCGAATGAGGAAGTGAAGTCGGTGTTTGGCAGCACGGTGAAAAAGTGGTTTGAGGAAAAAATTGCGGCACAGGACCGCACTGCTCTGTTTGAAGCCTGGTGGGGCGGCGACGCGGAAAAGCTGACGCAGGAGATCACGGATATCTTATTTGATACGATCAGTTATTTTGATTATAAAGAGGATTACTACCATGCGATGGTCACGGGCATGTTCCTGGGCGCAGGATATGCGGTGAAGTCAAATTCAGAAGCCGGGACCGGCCGGGCAGACGTCATTATAAAAGAGCAGCGGCGCAGGCGCGCGCTTGTGATCGAGGTAAAATGGCCCGGAAAGAAAGAAAACGGGAACAGCCTGGAAAAAGAGTGTGCGGACGCACTGCAGCAGATCGAGAAGAAGCAGTACAGGAAAAACCTTGAGCTTGAAGGGTATAAGACCGTGCTGTGCTATGGTGCGGCGTTCCAGGGGAAAACCTGCCTGATAAAGACAGCAGGCTGATAAGGGAAGGCGGAACGGCAGCCGTGTTTTTGCTTGCATTCTGGCGTCCGGCGTGCTATAGTAAGGGATAGTTTAATGGAAAATCCGAGGAGAACAGTTATGGGAATCTACGAAGAACTGGTTGCCCGCGGTCTGATCGCGCAGGTGACAAATGAAGAAGAAATCAAAAAGATGGTCAACGAGGGCAAGGCGACCTTTTACATCGGCTTCGATCCAACGGCAGACAGCCTGCATGTCGGTCATTTTATGGCGCTCTGTCTGATGAAGCGTCTGCAGATGGCGGGAAACCGTCCGATCGCGCTGCTCGGAGGCGGTACCGGCATGGTGGGCGATCCGTCCGGCAGGACCGATATGCGTAAAATGATGACCACAGAGACCATCAATCACAATATTGAGTGCTTCAAAAAGCAGATGAGCCGTTTCATCGAATTCGGCGAGGGCAAGGCGCTAATGGTGAACAACGCCGACTGGCTGACGAACCTTAATTATATCGAATTTCTGCGCGAGGTGGGACCGCATTTCTCGGTCAATAACATGCTGCGCGCGGAGTGCTACAAGCAGAGGATGGAAAAGGGCTTAAGCTTCCTTGAATTTAACTACATGATCATGCAGAGCTACGATTTCCTGGAGCTCTACGAGCGTTACGGCTGCAACATGCAGTTCGGCGGCGATGACCAGTGGAGCAATATGCTCGGCGGCACGGAGCTGATCCGCCGCAAGCTCGGAAAGGACGCTCACGCGATGACGATCACGCTGCTCTTAAATTCCGAGGGCAAGAAAATGGGCAAGACGCAGTCCGGTGCGGTGTGGCTTGATCCGAACAAGACCTCTCCGTATGAATTCTACCAGTACTGGAGAAACGTGGCAGATGCCGACGTTTTAAAATGCATCCGTATGCTCACCTTCCTTCCGCTCGAAGAGATCGACGCGATGGACAAGTGGGAGGGCAGTCAGCTCAACAAAGCGAAGGAGATCCTGGCATACGAGCTGACAAAGCTTGTGCACGGAGAGGAAGAGGCAAAGAAAGCGGACGAGGCGGCGAAGGCGCTGTTTGCGGGCGGCGGCAAGAGTGAAAACGTGCCGACTACCACATTCCCGAAGGCGGAGCTTGACGCCGGAAAGGACATTTTAAGCCTTCTGGTGGAGACGAAGCTTTCTGCGAGCCGTTCCGAGGCAAGAAGACTGGTGCAGCAGGGCGGCGTTACCGTAAACGACGTGAAGGTGACGGCGATCGACCGCGTATTCACGACGGCGGACATGGACGACGACGGCGTGCTGCTGATTAAAAAAGGAAAAAAGGGGTATCATCAGATTAAAGCAGAATAGGAGGTATTCTCATGGCTTTTGTAACGTATCTTATTCAGATGGTAGTAAAAATGATCCTGGTCGGCGCGGCATCGTTTGGCGGCATCCGGCTGGGTAAGTTTCTGCGGGACCGCAAGGATGCAAAGACGGCTGCGGAAGCGGGAAATAAATAGCGTCTGCGCGGGGAAAAGAATGCGCCTGTCCGCAAGATGGATGCAATGTGATTTTGAGGAGGAAAGATTGTGAAACAATACGGTGTGAATGAACTTAGAAAGATGTTTTTGGATTTTTTCCAGAGCAAAGGTCATCTGGCAATGAAGAGCTTTTCTCTGGTTCCGCACAATGATAAGAGCCTTCTGCTCATCAATTCCGGTATGGCTCCCTTAAAGCCGTACTTTACGGGAGCGGAGATCCCGCCGCGCAGAAGGGTGACGACCTGTCAGAAATGTATCCGTACCGGCGATATCGAGAACGTTGGCAAGACGGCGCGCCACGGCACTTTTTTTGAGATGCTCGGAAACTTCTCCTTCGGGGATTACTTCAAGCACGAGGCGATCGCCTGGTCCTGGGAATTTCTCACGGAGGTGGTAGGTCTGGATGCGAACCGTCTGTACCCGTCGGTCTATCTGGAGGACGACGAGGCGTTTGATATCTGGAATAAGGAAATCGGCATTCCGGCGGAGCGCATTTTCCGCTTTGGAAAAGAGGACAACTTCTGGGAGCACGGAGCAGGCCCCTGCGGTCCCTGTTCTGAGATCTACTACGACCGCGGCGAGAAATACGGCTGCGGAAAGCCGGGCTGTACGGTCGGCTGCGACTGCGACCGCTACATGGAAGTGTGGAACAACGTGTTTACGCAGTTTGAGAACGACGGAAACGGCAACTACGAGGAGCTGCAGCAGAAGAACATCGACACCGGCATGGGGCTGGAGCGTCTGGCGGTTGTCGTGCAGGACGTAGATTCCATTTTCGACGTGGATACCATTGAGGCACTGCGCAACAAGGTATGTGAGTTTGCGCACACCGAATACAAGAAGGACGAAAACAAGGATGTTTCCATCCGTCTGATCACCGACCATATCCGCTCCGCTACCTTTATGATCTCGGACGGAATCATGCCGACGAACGAGGGCAGAGGTTATGTGCTCCGCCGTCTGATCCGTCGTGCGGCGCGCCACGGAAGACTTTTGGGCATTTCCGGCAAATTCCTGTCCGAGCTGAGCGCGACGGTGATCGAAGGCTCAAAGGATGGCTATCCGGAGCTGGAGGAAAAGAAAGACTTTATCTTCAAGGTGCTGACGCAGGAGGAAGATAAATTTAATAAGACCATCGACCAGGGCTTAAGCATTCTTTCCGGCATGGAGAGCAAAATGGAAGCGGAGGGCACAAAGACGCTGGCAGGAAAAGATGCGTTTACCCTGTACGATACCTACGGCTTCCCGCTCGATCTGACAAAGGAGATCCTGGAAGAGAAGGGCTACGCTATCGACGAGGACGGCTTTAAGGCGGCGATGGAGGAGCAGCGCACCAAGGCGCGGAATGCCCGTGAGGTGACAAACTACATGGGCGCTGACGCCACTGTTTACGATGAGATCGACCCGTCCGTAACGACAGAGTTTGTCGGTTACGACAGTCTGGAGGATACTTCGAAGATTACGGTTCTGACGACCGATAAGGAAATCACTGAGGCGGTTTCCGACGGCGAGCACGCTACGATTTTTGTGGAGAAGACGCCGTTCTACGCTACTATGGGCGGACAGGAGGGCGATACCGGCGTCATCCGCACAGCAGATGCCGAGTTTGCGGTGGAGGATACCATCAAGCTGCTCGGCGGTAAGATCGGCCACGTTGGAAAAGTGACAAAGGGTATGTTCAAGGTGGGCGATGAGGTGACGCTCTCCGTTTCACCGAAAAAGCGCGCGGATACCTGTAAAAACCACAGCGCGACGCATCTTCTTCAGAAAGCGCTCAAAACAGTGCTTGGTGCGCATGTAGAGCAGAAGGGGTCTCTTGTCACACCGGACAGACTGCGCTTTGACTTTGCGCATTTCGCACCGATGACGGCGGAGGAGATCGCAAAGACGGAGGCGCTGGTAAACGAGCAGATCGCTGCTTCCCTGCCGGTTGTCACACAGATCATGAATCTTGAGGAAGCAAAGAAAACCGGCGCGATGGCGCTGTTTGGTGAGAAATACGCGGAGGACGTGCGCGTGGTTTCCATGGGCGATTTTTCCAAGGAGCTTTGCGGCGGTACCCATGTTGCCAACACGGGCGTGATCACCACGTTTAAGATCGTTTCCGAATCCGGCATTGCGGCCGGCGTGCGCCGTATCGAGGCGCTCACGGGCGACGGCGTATTTGCATATTATCACAATCTGGAGCAGCAGCTTGCGGAGGCGGCGAAGGCGGTAAAGGCAACGCCGGCAACCCTGCTCGACCGTCTGCATCATCTTACGGAGGAGCTGAAGACGGCGCAGAGCGAGGTGGAATCCTTAAAGAGTAAGCTTGCAAAGGATGCGCTCGGCGATGTGATGGATAACGTGAAGGAAGTAAAGGGTGTTAAAATGCTTGCGGCGTCTCTGGAGGGTGTGGATATGAACGGTCTGCGCGACCTTGGCGACCAGTTAAAGGAAAAGCTTGGAGAGGGCGTGATCGTCCTGGCGAGTGTCAACGATGGAAAAGTGAGCCTTCTCTCCATGGCGACAGACGGCGCACAGAAGGCAGGCGCGCACGCAGGCAACCTCATTAAGGGCATTGCGGCTCTTGTCGGCGGAGGCGGCGGCGGTCGTCCGAATATGGCGCAGGCAGGCGGTAAGAATCCGGCAGGTGTAAAAGACGCCCTTGCAAAGGCGGCTGAGGTGCTGGAAAGCCAGATAAAATAGATATGTAAAAAACTGACAGGGAACAGCTTTTATAACAGCGTTCCCTGTCAGTTTTTTTGTTGCTGTTTACATGAATAATATTACTCTGTCAGCAGCTCGTAGAAGCCCTCCGGACGGTTTTTGACATCCTTGATGTTATTGTAGAGGAGACTGCAGTATTCCTGTACTGTTTCATAATAGGGGGAGGAGGTGTCGTCCTTCGTGTAGAAGCCGCCGTCGGCTCCCCAGTAGCCGTTTGCGGTAAATACTGGCACTTCTTTGGCGAAATCCAGCAGGTATTTCTGGTAGCCTGTCATCGGAAGGCCGCAGTTTTCAAACAGGATGCTTGAAAGGAAATTCATGCTTGTTTTTTCGTACTCCTTTACCGGCAGGTCATAATTCGACCAGAGAATAAAGGGAATCGCATAGCGCTTCATCATTTCCTCCTCATCCCAGTTTTCATAAGCTCCGTCGGTGATGCTGTTCAGAAAATCTGTTTCCATATTCGGCTGATGGTCGCCGAGATACAAAATGACGGTCGGATCGTCCACCTGTGAGAAATAACCGGTCAGCTCCTCAAACGCTTCATCAGAATGCTTGATACAGTTCAGATACTGCTCCGCCTCGGCGCTCGGATGCTCCGGCAGCTTGATAGTATCCTGCAGATTCGTCGGCTTCTTTTTGTAGCCGCTGTGGTTCTGCATCGTCATCGTGTAGAAGAGGAACGGCTGGTCAGAATCGGTTTTTGCCTCCTCATATTTCCGGATGATCATATTATTTACCTCAGCATTTGAGATATATCCCCGAATGCGCTCCGCATCCTCCGGGAAATCCGGCGTGCTTAAATAGGTCTGGAAGCCGAGCAGCGGGTAGGCCGTCAGACGCCCGTAGTTGCTGGCGGCGTAGGGGTGAACAGCAATCAGCCCCTGGTAGCCCAGATCCGCACAGTCCGAAACCAGAGAGGACATTTTCTGCTTCAGATAAGCCTGGAAAGCAATGCAGTTCTGCGGGAGAAGGGCAATGCTGTTTCCGGTCAGCACCTCAAACTCTGAATTCGCCGTGCCGCCGCCGAGCACGGAGGCGTAGGTATAGCCGTGGATGGTATTTTCCTGCAGGCTGTGGATGTACGGCATATAATCAGTATTCGCTTCCAGATCGCCGAGAACGCCAAGGTCCGAAAATGCCTCGTCGATGATTACGATGATATTCGGGTAATCATCGGAGGCTACCGCTTTATCGCTGGGATAGTTCTCTGTGATCTGCGCGATCTGCTGTGCGGAATAGTCTTCCGGTTTGTCAATGTTCATATACTGGATGCTGCGGATGATGGTAACATATGTACCGTTCGAATTGTAGCCAGCCAGCGGCTTGAACATGCTTAAATGGATATCGCGGCTTTCCAGATAGTCTGAGAATACAAAAATCTTTCCCCAGATCGCGATGATGATGCAGCTGATGCCTGCAAAGACAAGCCTGCGTTTTGCGGAAAACAGGCGCGTTTTTCCGAGACAGCGGAAGAAAAACAGGTACACAAGCCCCGCCTGCACTGCAAACAGACAGATGTAGTTAGGCTTGTAGGAGTAATCTCCTGCCACGGCAGCGGCGGTCCGCAGGGAATAAAAATCGGACGCCAGGATCGGAATATCGCGGAACCGGGTCACGTAAAAATTGGCGACGCAAAAGATAATGCTGATCCAGATAAGCAGATTGCAGGAGATCCTGATGCTGTTTGTGATTATCAGGAAAACGAGCAGGATCATTGCCGCAGCCAGGACATTATAAAAAATAATCTCCGGGGAATGCGCAAGGTTCCGGTAATTTCTTGGCAAATAGTTTTTTGGTATGGAATGCGTGATCACATAGGTAAACGCAAACGCAATGCAGGGCGTAAGCACCATGACTGCAATGCTAAGAGGACGGGCAAACTTTGCCAGAAGCAGTGTGATGCGGCTGCGGAAAAAGAGCAGCACCATCCCTGCAAGAAATACCAGAATTTCGGCGGCAAGCAGAAACGGCCGCAGCGTCAGAGCGCCGGTTTCCTTGTCTGTCTTACAATAAAGCTCCGGGTGGAGCATGCAGTAGGCAAAAAGCCCCACAAACAACAGAAACAGCAGAATATCATATATTTTTGTCAATTTTGTTTTCCACATGATGTTTCTCCTTTAAAAGTATATCCTTTCATACAAAATTATATTGTATCATACAGCTCCCTTAATGTCATTTGTAAAATTTCACAAAAATACCGGACGGATCGATTTTGCAATTGCGACAAAAATAAATAAAAAATTTACAGAAATAGGAATTAAGTTGACCGGGATATCAAAAAGAGGTAAAATAAATATATTAAATTTTGAGGGAGGAAAAGAGAAGTATGAGGAAACGGCGATTGGCGTTTTTGATGGCTCTGGTAATGACATTTACCAGTGTGGATTCATCAGCATTACTTGTCAGCGCTGCAGATGCGTCGGCAGCGGAGGAAATCTCCGTGGAAAACGCAGAGGCGGTTCCAGCAGAGGAAGCCGCGCCGCAGGCGGAAGCGGTGCCTGAACAGGCAGCTGTGGAAAGTGCAGAGGAAGCGGCGCCTGAACAGGCAGCGGGAATAGCACCCGAACAGGCAGCAGAGAGCGCAGAGGAAGCAGCGCCTGAACAGGCAGCAGAGGAAGCGGCGCCCGAGCAGGCGGCAGAGGGTGCAGAGGAAGCAGCTCCTGAGCAGGCAGCAGAAGGTGCAGAGGAAACGGCGCCCGAACAGACTGCAGAGGAAATGCTATCGGAAGAGCAGGCGGCGGAACCTGCGGAGGAAGCAGAGCCGGAAGGCGCAGAGGAAGAGCTGATCATTGGCGAAGAGGGAACCGTCGACAGTTCTGCTGTGGAAATGGAGGCTTACACAGTTGACGCACAGAGCGTATCCGATGAGCATACCATCGTGGGGATGTCTGTGGTGCAGAAAGGACAGACAGCGTTTATAGCCGGGCTTGAGGTGTATTCACCCTCTGGCGCCCAAATTAAAGTGACATATAAGGACGGAAGTGACGCTACAGTAGAATTTAATGAGTTAACTACCGCGGGACATTCTTCCGAGGTAGACGATGCTTATGGAAATACGATTCACACCTATGCGGAGAGTGTTGCGGATAACCCAAGTGTCAGCGTGAACTCTACATTCCTCAGAGGAGATTATAAAGCGATATTTTCCTGCTGGGGCGTAAGGGCGGAATATCAGATTTCAACTGTTGATCTGGTGGAATCAGATAGCTATAAAGGAATACTGCAGGAGGGAACTACGTCTGGTGTCAGCAGTCCATGGAAGCAGTATGCCTATTATTCTTTTACTCCGTCTCAGACGGGAGCGTGGGTAATTGACGGCGCAGATGGTATGACCGTATACGAGAAGGAGGAAGACAATTATCAAGATGTAAGTTCACTGGGTGGCAATAAATATATGCTGTCAGCAGAAAAAAATTATTGCATTGCATTTTACAGTGGAAGTGCAACCGGGTCAGACACGCGAAGGATCAGCATAAAAAATATACCCATATTAACTTCGGTGAGTATATCGGGTCAACCGGTGAGCAGATGTATAGTAGGCGATAGCAAAACAGTTCTGGAGGGGGCAAAGGTTACCTTTTTCTATGATAATGGAACTAAAAAGACCGTCCAGGCAGATTATAGCTGGGCAGAGGACTCCTATGGAAATGTTGTACACATAAGGTTTGTTGATGAGAGCGGGGAATACATTTACAATGTGGCTGAGCTTAGCGTGGGTACGTATACCGCGCAGGCATACTCCGAAGATATTGTACAATATGAAGAATACGTGCTATATGAATACGACTTTACTGTGAATGACCTGAAGCGGGCGGAAACGCCTCTGTCTTTGGGAGAAAACACAGAAATAGAAGGCGGAGAATCGTATGACGTCTATTATGAATTCCGGCCGGAGAGGAGCGGCAGGTACGCATTTGCGGGCTTTGAAAACACAAAGATATTAAAAGGAACGGATACAGGGTATGAGGAGATATCCTGGAGAGATTCTAATTATCGCAGATATGACTATGATCTTGAGGCGGATGAAACCTATTATGTAGGCGTATGCGGTGAATCGGAAGATGCGGTATTAAAGGTTCAGTATATTCCGGTCCTTACGAGCATGTCTATGAAGCAGAGTGGGCAGACAACGTTTATAGCCGGGCTTGAGTACTATCAGGTTGACGGTGCCATAATTACTCTGACCTATGACGATGGAAGCAGCGCTGCGGTAGAATTTGCCGAAGGGTATTCCTGGGCAGAGGATAATTATGGGAATAGCATTTACGTCGATGTGTATGCGCAGGATGATACGGACAGAATAAGTCCATACTCTGTAGGCAATTATTTGCCGGTTGGAGAGTATGTTGCGGAGTTTACCTGCGGGGAAAAAAGCACGGGTTATGCGATCGAGGCCGTCAATCTGACAGCGTCGGATAGATACAAAGGCGAACTCACAGAAGGTAAAGATATTACGGTCAGCAGCCCGCAGAGCCGGGTGTACTGGTATACTTTTACACCTTCAAAGGACGGAACATGGTACTTTGGCGGGGTATACAATATGGACATATACAAAAGGGCAGAAGAAGACTATTTGTATGTGTATTCAGTATCGGGCAGCAAATATAGATTATCAGTGGGAACAGAATACTATATTGCATTTTACACCTATGAAGGATGTGGAGAGTCGGAAGAACGGACAATTTCTATAGCATATCAGCCAACGCTTACATCTGTTGAGGTATCCGGGCAGCCGACGAGCTGGCGCGTGGGAGATGACGGCGGTGTGTTGGCCGGGGCGACGGTTACCTTTGGCTATGACAATGAAGAGAGCCAGATTATTCAGGCAGAAGATTATGATGCGACAGATTCTTATGGAAACACAGTGAACATAAGGTTTGTAAAGGCAGACAATGAGTATACCTGGAATGTATCAGGGCTTCAGCCTGGCGACTATACGGCACAGGTATACGCGAGTGGAACGGTGTGGCAGGAGTATCTTTTCACGGTGGAGGATCTGGAACTGGCAGGATCATTGGCTGAGGGAGAGAATGCAGGTCTGGCAGGCGGTGATGAATATACATATTATTCGTTCAGGCCGGGCAGGAGCGGCGGATATGCCTTTAATGGCTTTCAGTATCTGAAGGTTTTGAAAGTGACGGATACAGGGTATGAGACGATATACTCGAGGAGCGAAGATTCTTATAGCCGTCAATATATCTATGAACTGGAAAGTGAGATCACCTATTATGTAGGAGTACGCGGAAATTCAGATTCGTCGGTACTGAATATCCGTTATCTTCCAAAGATTCTGTCTGCAGAAGCACATCCTGCCAGAACAGAGTTTATAGCGAACTTCTGGCAAACAGTGTATTATGATGGATTATCTGTGACATTGAATTATGAAGAAGGAATTCCGGCGGAGACGGTAACGTATAACAACGGAAGTATGCAGGATTCCTATGGAAATACCTTCCGGCTTTCAATGTATGACCAGAATGATGAGTATGTAAGCGAATGGAGCGAGCAGCCTTCCGGCGAATACACCATTCGGATAGTTGATATCAAAAACTGGGAGACTCTGTGCAGTTATACGGTTTCTATGAAACCCATTGACGAGTTTGAATGGGAAACGGTCTCTCTGGGAAGCCAGAGGGTAGATGTCAGCAGGAATGGGGAAACTACATTTTACAGATTTAAAGCAGAAAAAGGAAGATACTTCTTCAAATGTGATAGTGATGTAGGGATAAGTCTGTACACACTCGCTGGGGAAAATCTTGAATTTGAAGATTCGGGATGGAGAACATTAAGTAGTTTGCTTAATGCAGAAGAATATTATCTGAGAGTATATTCTTATGAGGATACGCCTGTAACGACCAACCTTACGATTGAAGCCGTGCCGGAAGTTACCGGCATCGAGACGCTGGGCGTATCGGAGAGTCTGCAGTATATCGAGAAATTTGAAGAGATCAACCCGTCGGAGTTTCGGGTAAGGATCGTGTATTCTGACGGAAAGACTTACGATACTTCGGTGTATGGTTATGATTCCTATGATAATTGGGTAAGGGCGTCCATATACAGAAGCGGCGCAGTGGAAGAAGGAGAAGTGGAGGCGGATGTTCCCGGCGATTATGTCTTGCGGATTACCTGCGGGGAAGCGTATACGGACATTCCGTTTAAGGTGGTCTCGCTGGAGAACGCCTGCCAGGGAACGATCACTTTGGGCGAACCGGCGAAGCTTTCGATGAACCAGGGGAAAGCGCTGTATGCATTCCAGGCGGAGAATGCCGGAAAATATGAGCTGGAGTTTAACCTTCCGGTGGATAATATTCAGGCTCTGAGCAAGGCGGGGAACCGTGCGCAGGTAAGCAGTACCTCCAGATACGGGAGCGTGCTTCTGGCGGCGGAGCCGGATACCTATTATATATACCTGAAGGCTCCGGAAGGATATCAGACGTTGGAGGCGGAGCTTACAGCGAAGAGCAATATTGAAAAAATTGTTCTGAATGCTCTGAAGAAGGAATATATTGCCGGACTGGAGGACTTTAGCGGACAAGATGTGAAGGCAACGGTTACCTATTCAGACGGCACGGTAAGTACTGCAAAGGAGTATGCAGATCTGCAGGGAAATACGCTGCGGTACCGGGTAGAGAAGGACGGCGATGAGTATCATAGTGGAGATGCGCTTCCTATCGGAACGTATAGCGTTGTTCCGTATCTGTCTTTTGGCTCCGGAAGCGCAATTGAAACGGAGAAGATCGCAGTAGAGCCGGTAACGGTGCAGAGTGTAAGGGTGGATGCAGGCAGTCTTCCGGTAATACGGCAGGATGAGCCGCAGATTATCTCTTATGGTTATCGCACAACGATGTATTCCTTCACGGCTGCTGAAGCTGGAAAATATGAAGTGCAGTATAACGGTATAGCCAACTGCTACTTCTATTATGACGAAGAGAACGGTCTGCGTGAGGCTGGCGAACGCATTTCTCTGCAGAAGGATCAGACCTGTGTGCTGGTATGCACTACCAATATCGCAACGGAAATCTGTGCGAAGAAAGTCGGGGAAGCGGAGAATCCGGAAAAGCCAATTGTCCTGAAGCCGGATCAGAAAGCGACAGTGACGGTCAGCAAGGATCATTCCAGGGCGGAATTCACCTTCACTCCGGAAGAGGATGGAAGGTATGGTTTCAGCGGCGAAGGAGATGACGTAATTGCTCAAGTGGAACTATATCACAACGGGGGATATTTGGCAGAAGCTGAAGGAGAGGGAGAATTCTATCTGGCGTATGACCTGAAAGCGGGAGAAACCTATACATACTATATGGATACAAATGTATGGTGGGCAGCTTCGGGGCAAACTTTCAGCTTTTCCGTTCTTCTCAGCAAGGCTGTGGAGAAAGAAATAACAGAGGTCGAGATTTTAGGAGATGAGAAAGACTACACGATATTCCAGGATGCTTCGGATGTATTTAAGATTCAGGTAACTTATGAGGATGGATTACAGGAACAGATGAGCCTGTACACTTACAGGGATAGCTACGGAAACCGTTTTGAATCGAATGCAGAACAGCGCGTTGATGGAGCACTCATCTGGGTGCTTTACCGGAAGGAATCCGCGGGCGACTGGAATGAGGAAACCAGGACCGTAAAACGGAGAGGGGTTTCTGATTTTGAAGAAATTGCGGCAGGCGGAAGTGAGAGTATTTCAGCAGACCTGACTCCGAATAAGGAGTATAACAGATATTATTCCTTTGTCCCGCAGGAGAGCGGTGAATACGCATTTAGCCTTGGGGCAGGTACGGAGAAATATGGAAGCTGGGCTAACGTGATCCAGGTTGATGGACGCGGGAATTACGAGTACCTGGATACGGATTATTCGACGTCGTCAGGCGAAAACGTATGCTCTGTATGGCTGGAGGCCGGAAAGCAGTATGTGATCCGTGTATCTGCACAGGTATACGGGGAAGAAGACGAAACAATTGCTTTCTCCACGACACTTGGCAACAGAAAGCTGAAGCGCCTTACAGGACTGTCCGTGGTCAAACAGCCTGTGAATCCGACGGTGGTCAGCGGAACGTTTGTGGCAGAGGCTAACGGCCTGCAGGTAAAGGCGACCTATGAAGACGGAAGCGAGGAGCTTCTGGAAATGGGAGACAAAGACTCCGACGGAAGATATCTGCGCTGGGAGGGTGCATGGATCAATAATGAGACCTATCGTATGTACATTTTCCTTGGACAGTTCCGGACCCATACAGATCTGACGGCGGTAAGCGCGGATAACCTTAAGGATCTGGAGGAAAACAAGGAAAATCCATTGACGCCCGGAAGCCGGAACGATTTCCGGTTTGCGCCGGAAAACACCGGAGCGTACGTATTTGGCTTTACTTCCGCAAATGGCGGAAGGACGTATGTAATTTGTGAGGAAGACGAGACGTCTCTCGGCAATGGAATATATGGTTATTATTATCTGGAAGCAGGAAAGCACTATATCGTTTCCGCAAGGGAATTTACAGAAGCCTGCAGTCTGATCGTGACTTACAGCGAATGCGTCTGGACTGTTACAGAAAGAAAAGAGCCGACCTGTGAGGAGGCGGGTCTGATAAAAGAAACTTGCCGGCTCCATGGCGATACCAGAGAAACAATTCTGCCGGCGCTTGGCCACGTATGGGGCGAATGGCAGGTAACGACATCGGCTACCTGTGCAAAGGCAGGCGAGAAGGTACGGACCTGCAGCAGATGCGCAGAAACGGAAAAAGAGACGATCAGCGCGACTGGAAAGCACACCTACCAGTGGATCACGGACAAGAAGGCGACCTGCGGCGCAGCGGGCAGCAGGCATGAGGAGTGTACTGTTTGCCATGCGAAGAAGAAGGCAGTGGCGATCAGCGCGACCGGAAAACACACCTATCAGTGGATCACAGATAAAAAAGCGACCTGCGGCACAGCGGGCAGCAAGCATGAGGAGTGTAAGATCTGCCATACGAAGAAGAAGGCAGTGGCGATCAAGGCGACGGGCTCGCATAAGTACGGCGCATGGAAGACGGTCAAGGCGGCAACTGCACTGGCGGCAGGCTCAAAGAAGCGGACCTGCAGCGTGTGCAAGAAGGCTGAGACAGCCACGATCGCGAAGCTGAAAAGATACGTCAACCTCACGGCAAACAGCCTTACGCTGAAGGTAAAACAGTCCACAACGAAGTTCAAAGTAACCGGCATGGCAAAGGGAGACTATCTGAAATCGGTGGTATCCTCAAATACAAAGGTTCTGAGGGTTTCCGGCGTCAACAAGAACGGCAGCGTGAAGCTGACGGCACTGAATAAGACCGGCACGGTAAATCTGACCTTTACGCTGGCGAGCGGAGCGAAAAAGACGATTAAGGCAAAGGTTCAGAAGGGCGCGGTGAAGACGACGTCGATTAACGGTGTGAAGAAAACAGCGACGGTAACGCAGGGCAAGACCTTAAAGCTTACTCCGTCTCTCCTGCCGGTAACCAGCGTGGAAAAGATCACCTACACGTCCTCCAACAAGAAGGTTGCCACGGTATCCTCCAAGGGCGTCGTTAAGGGCGTGAAGGCAGGAACGGCGAAGATCACCGTAAAGGCAGGATCGAAGAAATTTATCTGCACGGTAAAAGTACAGGGGATAAAGACGACAAGCCTGAAAAATGTGCCGAAAACGTATTCTCTGAAGGTGAAAAAGACGTATACCTTAAAGCCGACGAGAGTACCGGCGGCAAGCAAGGATACCATTTCGTACAGCAGCTCAAATAAGAGCATTGCGACGGTGGATTCCAAGGGCAAGATTACCGCGAAGAAAAAGGGAACGGCTGTGATTACGGTAAAATGCGGAAGTGCGGTCGCAACCTGCAAGGTTACTGTAAAATAAGCGATTTTAGAGAAAGTAACGATGATTTTCCGGTCGCCGGGCTTTAAAAAAGCCCGGCGATCGGTCTGTGGAGGGAAAATTCACGAAAAGCATGAAGAGAAAAGCGCAAATAAAAACAAATGCGGATCTGTGGCCGGGGATAGCTCTGTTTTCCGTATATCCGCTGGTCGTCTCCTGTCAGAAGGTAAAAAACAGCCTGTCCGGGTATGCCTGGTTTTCGGACGAGGACTACTGGTATGATTTCTTTATGTATGCCAAAAGCGCAGTATTTCTGGTACTGGCAGGCTGGATGATCCTGGTCCTGGCGGATCGCATACTGCTCAGAGGGATCAAAAAAACAGGCTGGAAAAGATGGATCCCGCTGATGCTTTATGGAGGGCTGGCGATACTGTCCGCAGCCTGCTCCATAGACAAAAGCCTTTCGTTGAGGGGAATGCTGGAGCAGTATGAGAATATCTGGGTATTGTGCGGATATGGAATTACAGCATTCTACTGCTTTCATGTGGTGGAAAAAACGGAGGACGCCAGAATCCTTCTGGCAGCATTGCTCATCGGGGCCGCTCTTCAGGGAATCCTGGGACTTTTTCAGGCTGCCGGGCTGGATCTTTTGAGTACGCAGCCGGGCAAGGCATATCTGATGATATGGCAGGACGATGCGGTGAAGCAAAATCTGTCCTTTGGATTTTCGGAAAGCGGAAGCCAGAAGGTATATCTCTCACTGTATAATCCCAATTATGCAGCGGTATATCTTATCCTGCTGCTGCCGTCTGCAGCGGCGGGCTTTGCGTGGCTGAAGAAGAGCCGGAAAAAATGGGGCTGTGTTCTTTTGACCGGCGTATTGACAGTCTGCCTTGTGATGAGCGGCTCCAAAACGGGACTCATTTTTCTGGCGGTTATGATAACAGCAGCGGTGCTGTGGGTGTTTCCGAAAAATAAGAGAGGGTGGCTTTCTATCGTCGGCTGCGTATTACTGACGGTGGCAGCAATCGCGCTTTATGACGGGGCGACGGATCATAAGGTGACCGAAGGGATCGCACAGAGCTTTAAGAAAATCTATTATAATATGAGACAGATCGAGCCGATGCAGGATGCGGTAAGAATCCGCTACAAAGGAAAAAATCTGGATCTGAGCGCGGAGCACACGGAAATGGGCGATACCTTAAAAGTAATGGAAGACGGAGAAAGCCGGCTTCCGGTTTACTGGGATATGGAGGAGCAGTGCTTTTTTATTGAGGGCGAAGAATATGCGAATTTAAAATTTGACGCTTATCAGGAGGAGAACCGCAGCTGGGTCATTATGGAGTGGAAGGATGTCGTGTGGCGCTTCTGCCGGGAAGGGGACGGACCTTATGAGTATATAAACCTTTATGGGAAGCCGGATACGATATCCAACGCAGCGACGGTTTTGCCGGGATATGAGCGGGCAATGAGCGGAAGAGGGTATCTCTGGGGAAGGATCATCCCGCTGCTGAAGAACCGGCTGCTTATCGGAACAGGACCGGATACCTTTGTGCTGGCATTTCCGCAGGATGATTATATGATGCGCATAAACACCAGCAAACGGATGCTGATGGAGACGCCGGCAAAAGCCCACAGCATGTACCTGCAGACGGCAGTGCAGACCGGAATCGCATCCCTGATCTGTCTGCTGCTATTTTGGGCGATTTATTTTAAAGAGAGCGTATGCGCGCTCAGAAAAAGAAAAAACAGGGACCATGCCTGGTGGATGGCGGCAGGCATCTGCCTGGGGATCGTGGGATATCTTCTGATGGGGCTTCTGAATGATTCCGTTGTTGCGGTTGCCCCGCTGTTCTGGGGAATGCTGGGCGTCGGCATTGCCTTAAACAGGGATTGCATAAAAAAAGCGGGAAATGCTTGACATATTCCGTCATTAGAACATAGAATGAAACTATGCAGTTCTACAAAGGAGGGAAAGCATGACAGCAAAAGAGTTTATTCAGAAAATAGAAGAGCAGTTCCCGCTCGACAAGGCGGCGGACTGGGATAATTCCGGATTCCAGGCGGGAAGACGCCAGAAGGAAATAAAGAAGGTGCTGATCGCGCTGGATGCGACGGATGAGACAATCGCGCAGGCGGCTGCGTGCGGCGCCGATATGCTGCTTACGCATCATCCGCTCACAATGGAGGGGATAAAAAGCGTTACATCGGAGACCTTAAAGGGCAAAAAGTTTCTGGCGCTGCTTCAGAACGACATCTGCTGCTATGCCTCCCACACCACCTACGACGTGGTGGAGATGGCGGAGCTGGCGGGCAGTATGATGAAGCTGCAGAAGCCGGAGATCTTGGAAATCACCGGGATCGATGGGCAGACCGGACAGTATATGGGCTTCGGCAGAGTCGGTTCTCTGGTGCGCCCGGTTACGCTGCGCGAGTGCGCGGAGCTGGTGAAAACGATTTTTAAGCTGGAAAATGTCAAGATTTTCGGCGATCTGGAGCAGGTCGTGCAGCGCGTGGCGATCTCGCCCGGCTCCGGCAAGAGCATGATAAAGCCTGCCGTGCGCGCGAAGGCGCAGGTGCTGATCACCGGAGACATCGGGCATCACGAGGGCCTTGACGCGATCGACGAGGGCGTGGCGATCATCGACGCCGGACATTACGGGCTGGAGCATATTTTCATCGGACAGATGGAAAAATACCTGCAGAAGCACTGCAAGGGGCTGGAGATCATAACGGCAAAAGAGTGCAGCCCGTTTACCGTTATATAGAAAGGATAGGAGGGAAAGAAAATGAATGATCAGATCACTGTATTCATCAACGGAGAAGAAAAAAGCTACATGGACGGAACCTCTTATCTGGCTGCCGCCAAGGAGTACCAGAAGCAGTACGCGCACGATATCGTGCTTGCGACGGTGGACGGAAAGCTGAAGGAATTAAACAAACGTATGGCAAACGGAGAGCGGATCACGTTTGTGACAGTCGCCGATCCGATGGGCTTTTCGGCATATCGCCGGAGCATGATACTGCTGCTTCTGAAGGCGATCCGTCAGGTGGGCGGCGAGGAGCAGGCGGACCGCGTCTGGATCCATTTTGCGGTCAGTGAGGGACTTTATGTCACGCTGCGCGGGCAGAAGGGCGTTACGGCGAAGTTCCTTCATGAAGTGAAAGCGGCTATGAAGGAGCTTGTGAAGCGCGACATTGTGATCAGTAAGGAAGCGGTGGACACGGACAAGGCGATCGCGCTGTTTGGGCGTCTTGGCATGGAGGATAAGGAAAAGCTGTTCCACTATCGCATGGCTTCCAAGGTAAATACCTACAGTCTGGATGGTTTCTGCGATTATTTTTACGGATATATGGTGCCGGGCAGCGGTTATCTGAAATATTTTGAGCTGTATCCCTGGGATGAGGGCTTTGTCCTGCAGATTCCGACCAGAGAGCAGCCGGAGACGGTGCCGCCGTTTGCGCCGGAGCCGAAGCTGTTCGCTATCCAGAAGGAGTCGATGGAGTGGAGCGAGCTGATGGAGGTTACGACGGCCGGAGACTTGAACGAGCGGGTAGTCACCGGAAAGATCAGTGATCTTATTCTGATACAGGAAGCGCTGCAGGAGAAAAAGATCGCGCAGATCGCCAGTGAGATCGCGGCGGATCCGAAAAAGAAGCTGATCATGATCGCAGGACCGTCGTCTTCGGGAAAAACAACGTTTTCCCACCGGCTGGCGATCCAGCTTGCTGTCAGCGGCATCAAGCCGCATCCGATCCCGATGGATAATTATTTCGTGGACCGTGAGAAGACGCCGCGCGATGAAAACGGAAATTACGATTTTGAGCGCGTGGATGCGCTTGACATCGAGCTGTTTAATCAGAATATGAGTGATCTGCTTGCCGGGAAAGAGGTAGAGCTTCCGGAGTTCGATTTCCGCCTCGGCAAACGCAAATATACGGGGAACCGCCTGCAGCTTGGCGAGAAGGATGTGCTGGTGATCGAGGGCATCCATGCGCTCAACGATCAGCTTTCTCACAGCCTGCCGCGCGAGAATAAGTTTAAGATCTATATCAGTGCGCTCACGCAGCTTAATATTGACGAGCACAACCGCATTCCGACGACGGACGGACGTCTCCTGCGCCGTATCATCCGCGATGCGCGCACGCGGGGGACCTCTGCGAAAAACACGATCGCGATGTGGCCCTCCGTGCGCCGCGGGGAGGAGCAATACATCTTCCCGAACCAGGAGGAGGCGGACGTGATGTTTAACTCCGCGCTTATCTACGAGCTTGCCGTGCTGAAAACTTATGCACAGCCGCTTTTATTTGGCATCGAGCGCACGGCGCCGGAGTACGTGGAGGCGAAGCGCCTGCTCAAATTCCTGGATTACTTTGTGGCGATCCCGGGCGAGAGCATTCCGCAGAATTCGCTGCTGCGCGAGTTTATCGGCGGAGGCTGCTTCGGCGTATAGCAAAGGCGGTCTGTGGTCTGCATGGCTGGCGTGAACAGTAACACGAAAACGTTAATGTTCACTCCGTTCGCAGTAACTTTCGCGAAGCAGGCAGTGGTTGACAGGAAAGCAAATCCGGGATATGATGGTAAATGTGAGTAGAGCAAATGGTCGCGGCTGGCTGTCCGAAAGGTGCCAGACGAGGAAAGTCCGGGCTTCACAGGGCAGGATGCCGGATAACGTCCGGCGGAGGCGACTCCAGAGACAGTGCAACAGAAATGAACCGCCGGCGTGCGCACCCGCAGGGGATGCGCATGTCCGGTAAGGGTGGAAGGGCAGTGTAAGAGACTACCGCCCGTCCGGTAACGGACGGGGCACATGTAAACCTCATCCGAAGCAAGACCGAATCAAAGCATATGGCGGCCCGTCAGCTTTAGGTAGGTCGCTCGAGCCTGGCGGCGACGCCAGGTCTGGATAGATGACCATTCACGACATAACCCGGCTTACCGCTCTGCTCACACATCATTTAGAACAGGTGAATCTTTTCCAGGTCTCGCCGGGAAGAGACAGATTGCCTGTGCAGCATATTTTGCGGCGTGGAATCTCGCAAAGCGGGATTCTTTTTTTAACGGAAAACGGGAGAGGGAGCACATGATAAGAATTGCCATAGTGGAGGATGACAAAGCTTACATCAGCGTCATAAAGGAGTATCTGGGGACGTATGTAAAGGAAAAGGGCATTACTCTGGAAACGAAGGTGTTCTACAATGGAGAGCAGTTTCTGTTTTCTTACGAATCGGATTATGACATTATTCTGATGGATATCGAAATGCCGAAAATGGACGGAATGGAAGCGGCAAAAAGAATACGGGAAAAGGACCGGGATGTCATTCTGATTTTTATTACCAGCATGGCGCAGTATGCCATCCAGGGCTACCGGGTGCGGGCGCATTCTTACATATTAAAGCCGGTGAATTACATCAGCTTTTCGATGGAGCTCTCCGACGCGATCGCTTCTTTGAAAAGAAAGACGGACGACGCGCTTCTGGTATCGGACGAGGATGGCGCGTATAAAATCAGCATCGGGGATATCTGCTATGTGGAGAGTCAGAAACACCGGATTTTCTACCACACGAAAACCGGAAATATCCAGACCAGGTCGACCATGCGGGAGGTGGAGGAGCGGCTTCTGCCCTTTCATTTTGCGCGCTGCAACGTCAGCTATCTGATTAATCTCGCCTATGTTTCCGGCTTTGAAAAAGAAATGGTGATCGTCAACGGCGAGCGCGTGCCTGTCAGCAGGCAGAAGCGGAAAACCTTTATTTCCGCTTTAACAAATTATATAGGAGGAACGGCGGATGCTTGAGAGAATGGTATTTAGCGGACCGATGTTTTTTATGACCGCCTGCTCGCTCGCGCTGATGACGGTCTTCTGCAGCATTTGTGAGCGGAAGAGAAATCGCGTCCGGCAGGGGCTTCTTGCGGCGCTGCTGCTTGCAGTGCTCCTGATTCTGGATGATGTTTTTGTTGATTTTGAGAATGCTTCCACTTCGCTGGAGGCGCCGCTGTATTTTCTGGGAGCCTTTCTTTTTGGAACGGCAATATACAAAATCCCGCGCAGGGCGGCGCTTTACTGCACGGTGCTGGTGTATCTGGTGACCGACGCGCTCACACAGATCGTCATGCCGGTCTCGGATATTTTTTACCGGATACAGACCCCGGTACGTTATGTCTGGATTTTTCTGGTTTATCTGGCGTGTACGGCGCTCTGCTGCATACTGACGAAAAAATTTCTTGTTGGCAGATTTGCAGAAAACGGGCGTTATCATGTCGGCAGGCAGAAACTTCTGTTCAGCATGTTCATTCTGGTAGTTTACGCGGTACTGTCCAACTACCAGGTGCTGTTCTGGCTGCTGGGGTATGAGCCGGAGAGCGGCTCCAATATGATCACGGTATTCCGTCTGATTATGGCGGTGTTTTGCTTTACGATGCTTTATTTGCAGAACAGAGTCGAGCAGATTCAGCGCACGGAGCAGGAGCTGGATACCATCCGGCAGCTCTGGCACCAGCAGCAGGAGCAGTACCGGATGTCGAAGGAGAATATTGAGCTGATAAACCGTAAATGCCACGACCTGCGGCATCAGATCGCAGCGCTGCGGGCGCTGCACGACGAGCAGGCGCTGCATGAGCAGATCGACGAGATGGAAAAATCTATCATGATTTACGATACGGCGATGAAAACCGGCAATCCGGTGCTGGACACGGTTCTGACGGAGAAGAGCCTTTTCTGTGAGGAGCATGCGATTCAGATGACCTGCATGGCGGACGGAACCGCGCTGGATTTTGTCGGGAGCGTGGATCTGTACACGATGTTCGGAAATGCGCTGGATAATGCCATCGAGACGGTCATGCAGTATAAGGACCGCCAAAAGCGCGTCATCCAGGTTTCCGTGTTTCCCAAAGGCAATTTCCAGATGATCCGCGTCCGCAACTACTGCGAGACAAAGCCGGCTTTTGAGGACGGGCTTCCGGTCAGCACCAAGGCGGACCGCGATTACCACGGATACGGGCTGAAAAGCATCCGCTATACCGCGGAAAAATACGGCGGCGGGATTACCTGCGTAGCCGGGGAAGATTACTTTTCCCTGCAGATTCTTCTGCCGGTGCCGGCAGACTCTGCTGCGGCATCGGTTTAAAAGGGATGTTCGGTGCAAAAGTATTTTACATTAGGAAGCCTCTGGATATAAAAATAGCACAAACAGACAGGTAAATAGTGTAAACAGATATAAAAACAGCACAACCGGAAAACGGCTGTGCTGTTTTTTGACGAAAAATTACCAATCGTGCCGCAAAATTTACCAATCATGCCAGAAAATAAAACTTAAATGGAAATCGTGTTATGCTGATGGCACAAAAAAACAAGCAATTCCGGTTTCAGACACAGCAAAAAGGGGGAAAGAAAATCCGCTGAAAGAAACCGCAGAAACAATTCAGGAGGGAAAATATGAGGAAGCATAATGCAGTAAAAAGAATATCAAGTATGGCATTTGCGGCAGCAATGGTAATGTCCGTGGTGAATCCGGCGACCATTTACGTTCAGGCGGCTCCCACTGCGGATGAGTGCTACGCGGAAGGGTACGATGTCAATGTACAGTTAGAGGCGGAGGGCGCAGTCCTTTTGAAAAATGACGACAACTGCCTGCCGCTGGCAGAGGGAACAAAGGTGACCATGCTGGGGGCTATGTCCTATAACTACGTGGAGGGCGGCACAGGCTCCGCCGGAGGACAGGACGACGAAAACACCGTTATGATGAACGATGCGTTTATCGAGGCGGGGCTGGATGTCAACGAAGAGGCGTGGAGCTGGCTGGAGGAGCAGTGCGGCGGCTACCGGAACAACGGTGACTCCGATCCGGGCGCAAGCGCCGGTGAGGACAGCGGCGATGATATTTTTGGAACAGGCGGCGCCGGCGGCGGTGACTGGACAAGCTACACGACGGTACACGAGTTCAGTTCCGATGTTTATGAGAGCGGCAAGGATGTACTGACAGCAGATGGTTATACAGATTATGCAGTCGTAACCTTCTCGCGTTCCGGAGCAGAGGGAGCATCGCCCTCTATGGATTATGACGGGGATGGAAGCACGCTGACAGGAAGCACCTATCTGGAGCTCACCCAGGAGGAAAAAGACCTGCTTGCGTTCTGCAAAGAGAATTATACGCACACCATCGTGCTGATCAACTCCGCAACGGCAATGGAACTCGGCTTCGTGGATTCGGAGGAGTACAACGTAGATGCCTGCCTGTGGATCGGACATCCGGGCGAGGCAGGTGTGGTAGGCGTCGGAACGATTCTGACCGGACGCACAAATCCGTCGGGACGCCTGGTAGATACCTATGCATACGATATGACAACGAATCCGACCTATTACAATACAGATGACAACCGTTATGCGAACGCTGACAACCAGACCTTCTATCAGTACGAGGAAGGCATCTACGTGGGCTACCGCTATTACGAGACGGCGGATTCTGTAGGCTACTTTGATTCCGAGGAATTCAGCAGCATCGAATTTAAGAACGGAACAGCTACGGGCTATGAGGAGGTTGTACAGTATCCGTTCGGCTACGGTCTTTCCTACACAGAGTTTACTGAGGAAATCACCGCTTCCGATATCAGCCTGGAGGCGCACGGTACGAACAGCGTGACTGTGACGGTGACAAATACCGGCGATGTGGCAGGCAAAGATGTGGTAGAGCTTTACATGGAAGCGCCGTATCAGAGCGATACCGATAATTTCGGCATCAAGGGCGTCGGATTGGAAAAGGCGAAGGTAGTGCTGGTCGGATTCGGAAAGACCTCCACACTGGAGCCGGGCGCTTCTGAGGAAGTGACGATTGAATTTGATACTGATGACCTGGCATCCTTCGATAACTTCGGACAGGGCTGCTATGTTCTGGAAAAGGGCGACTATAAATTCAATGTGCAGAAGGACGCGCATCAGTGGGGCGAAGAAGGCAGCGAGAACGCGGCAAGCGATTCAGAGGCAGTGACGCTGGAGACCTCCATTATCTATGATGAGAGCGGCGATGTGGCGGACGCAGAGTACGCGGGAGCAAGAGATTCCGATGTAACAGTAGCGAAAAATGCGATGGATGATGTGACCGCGGGCGACGGAAACATGCTGGAGGGCTATCTTTCCAGAAATGATATTGCGGGCGGCATGGCGACCATCATGGAGCATACCTCCAACGAAGAGCCGAATGAAATGCTGGCGGATGGCATTGCGGAGGCGCTTGCGGTAAAGGGAACGGACAGTGTGGAATATACCTTTGAGACTTATCTGAAGGGTGAAAAGACAACCGTAACAGAGACGATTTATGCAAACGGCAACAATATGATGCCTTTTGCGGAGACAACACCGGACGGCGAGGATGCAGCGGCAGTGGAAGATCCGCTCTGGGATCAGACCTACTATGTGGTAGAGGGTGAAACAACGGAAAGCGGTCTGCCGGTAGTTGTGGAGGAGGAACCGACAGAGGGCTCCTATCACAAGCTGACCGTGGACGATATGGCAAATGTGCCGATCGATACCGAGGAAGGGCTGGCAATCTGGGATATGCTGGCATCGGAGACCTCTATGGATGAAGCGATTGAGCTGCAGGGCAACAGCGGCTGGAAGGTTCCGGCAGTGAGCAGCGTTGGAAAGAGCGAAGAAATCGCAGTGGACGGACCGGGCGAACCGGGCAACGGACAGTACAGCGGCGGTACCTGGTTTACCTGCGCCGTTACGATTGCGGCAACCTGGAACAAGGACCTTGCTTATGCAGAGGGTGTTGCTTACGGCAACCAGTGTGTACTGTACGGCATCGGCAATGCATATGCACCGGCAATGAACCTGCACCGCTCCCCGTTTGGCGGACGTAACTTTGAGTATTATTCTGAGGATGGACTGCTCTCCGGACAGATTGGCGGCAACGCAGTTTCCGGAATCATGTCCACAGGAACAAACGTATTTATCAAGCACTGCGCACTGAACGACGGCGATACAAACCGCGGCGGAAACACGACCTGGGCAAATGAGCAGGCAATCCGTGAGCTTTATATGGTACCGTATGAGATCAGCATCAAGGAATATGGTGCAGACGGTGTGATGGGCTCCCTGAACAGAATCGGTATGAGCTGGTTCCACTATGGAATGTACAAGACCATGATGAGAGACGAGTGGGGATGGCATGGTATGCTTATTACCGACGGTGACGGCGGCACCGGCGATGTTTACAATACACCGCAGGCAATGCTCTGCATCGAAGGAAGCATGCTCAGCATCAGCAACTATATCAACGCTTCTGCAACAGTAGATGCATACGGCGATCCGACGGAATCTGTTTATGCCCGCCATATGCTCCACAACATCATGAGAGACGCGCTTTATCAGTATTGCGGCTCCTCGGATGCGGCGGCAGAATAAATAGGGCTGCCCACTGTGCTTACAGCAGCGGGCAGACGATACAGAAAGATTTCAGAGAAACTTCCGGCGGCGCTGCAGAGCGCTGCCGGGGATTGCGCAAAGATATGGAGAAGGAGGGTAATGGCAGAATATGAATAAAAAGAAAATGACGATACTTTGTCTGTGCGCCGGGTTGGCGGCGGTTCCGGGAACGGCATATGCGCAGGAGACGGCGGAGACGGAAATTGCGGCGGAAGTAACCCAGGAGGAAACTGCAGCGGAGGAGAGCACGGAAGCGGCAGCAGAAGAGACGGCTGCGGACGAAGCGGCTGCAGAGGAAACCGCGGCGGAGAATTCAGATACGCAGCTTCAGGCGCCGACGGATTTTGTGTTCGACCCGAATACCGGGGAATACTCTTTTCAGATGACGGACGAGCGCATGGGCTATTATTTTATCCGTATTTATCATGTGGATGAGGAGGGTAATGAAACAGGAGAGTATGTCGTAAGCTCCAAGCGCATCAAAGGCGGCAGCACAGGGGAAGCAAGCGGCACGCTGGATGTATCTGCAATGCCGTGGGGCGGTTATCATATCAATCTGGTTTCCTTCGCACCGGCGGGAACGGACTACAGCAGCCCGGAGGCAGTGACGCTGAAGGCGCATTATGGAATCGGGAAAGCGCTGGAGCGCCCGGAAATGCTGATACTTACAAGCGGAAATCAGGCGGAGCTGATCGTAGACTGGTATTCTCTTTCGGATTATCTCTACTATGAATATCTCCCCGATATGAAATTTACGTTTTATTCTGACGCGGAGTGTACGCAGGAGGTATTCTCGGATACTGTAGACCTGGCGGCACTTCCGGACGGAGACGGCTACGAGGCGATCCCGCCGGCAAACGGCAGTGCATGGGGCTTTGCGATGAACCAGGGCGAGCATCTCTACACGGTGACATCGGAAAGTGAGCAGGGAACGCAGGAGGTCAGCTTCTCCTTTATCAATGATATCTTTACTTACACCTTAGATGCGGGCACTTACTATGTGACCTGCCAGGCGCTTTCAAAAGATGAATATTGTCTGGATTCTCAGGTGAGCACGGCGGTGGAAATCGTTCTTACAGAAGGAGAAAGCACAGAAGAATTTACGGCGGCTTCCACAGAGCTGTGGACAGACCCGGCATACGGCTTCCAGCGCATGTACGCAAGCGCCGGTGTCCAGACAGACCGGACAGATTTTGCAGGCGACCAGGAGGTATACGGCGAGCTGCTGGAATAAGAAGAGAAAATGGAGGAAATGTGAGATGAAGAGAAAAAAACTGTGGGCGCTTGTTTTATGCGCGGGAATTTCTGCGGCGGTGCCGTCCGCGGCATATGCCGGGGAAGTGGTGACAGAAGCGGAAACCGAGGCTGTGGAAACAGAAGCGGCAGAAGCAGAGGCGCCGGAGACAGAAGCGGCGGATACGGTGGAAACGGAGGCTGCGGAAGCATCTGAGGACCAGCTTGGAGCGCCGACCGATTTTCAGATCGATCCGAATACGGGGGAATATTCCTTCAACGCGACGGATGAGCGGGTGGGCTACTACTTTGTGCGATTTTATGCGTTGGATGAAAACGGCAATGAGACGGGCGAATATATTACAAGCTCAAAGAGAATCAACGGCGGCAAGACCGGGGAATATTCCGGCACGCTGGACCTTTCCGGCGCGGCATGGGGAACCTATCATGTAAATCTGACCTCCTTTGCCCCGGCGGGAACGGACTATGCAAACCCGGCTCCTGTTACCGTGAGCATCCAGTACGGCGTGGATCAGACGCTGGAGCGTCCGGAGCTGCTGGCGATGACGAGCGGCAATCAGCTTGAGCTGGTAGTGGACTGGTGGACACTGTGCGATTACGCTTTTACGCAGTACATGCCGGAAATGAAGTTTACCTTCTACGCGGATGCAGAGTGTACGCAGGAGGTACAGTCGGAAACGGTCGATCTGCAGCCGCTGATGGATACCCTGCGCAAGAATCCGCCGGGCATGATTTACATCTGGGGCTGGAGCACGTCGGAAGGACCGCATTTTTACACGATTACTTCTGACAGCAACGAATCAACGTTTGCATTTAAAAATGATATTTATACCTATAATCTGGAGCCGGGCACCTATTATGTGACGGCGCAGGCATTGTCGAAGGACGATTACACAAAAGACTCCCAGGTGAGCACGGCGCTGGAAATCACGCTGACAGACGGGGAGTGCACCGAAGAATATACAGCAGTTACAACAGAGCTTTGGACAGACCCGACGCTGATGGATATGCCGGGGGCAAATCCGGGGCAGCAGGAGGACCGCGTGGATACTGCGGCGGCCCAGGGAATTTCCGGACTGCTGCTGGAATAAAAGATTAGAAGGAGTGGAGGTTATGATGAACAGATTTTTTCACTACAAGGACAGAGGCGGAACGATTGGAAAGGAGATTACAGCCGGACTTGGCATGTTTTTCCTGTCGGTCTGCGGATTATTTATCAATATGCAGCTAATTGCAAAGCTGAGTATTTCCGGGGAATATGCGGCGGCGACCTCGCAGCAGATCGCCGTCAACGGGGAATACTACGCGCTGACCTGGTTCCTTTCTATGATTATCGCGTTTGCCGGCAGCCTTCTGATCGGTCTGGTTGCCAGACTGCCGCTGGTGCAGGTCTCCGGGCTTGGCATTTCCACGGTTCTGGTGTCCATGATAGGAATTGAGACGGGGCTGAACTACTATAATCTGTTGTTTGTGTGTTTTATCAGTTCCATCATATACACCGCTCTGGTGGCGGTGCCGGGAGTAAAGCAGTTTATCTTCCGGGCACTGCCGCAGCCTGTGCGCAGGGCGCTTCCGGCGGCCTCCGGGCTTCTGATGGCGTGGATCGCCCTCCAGCTTACCGGAATTATAAATCTGACGGCAAGCAATATCACCATTTACGGTGCGGGCACCAACGGTCTTACGGAAAATGAGAACGTTCTGCTCTCCGGCGGCGTGGCGCTTTCGCAGTATTCCTATTCAACGGATAAGTATCATCCGCTGCTGCTGATCGGAACGATCGCGGTAATCTTTACAGTAATATTGTTCCTTGTTGTACGCCAGCGCACGAAGCGACCGTTTTTTATCTCCCTTATGGGCGGAACGGTATTTTATCTGCTGGTGAGCATCTTCCGGGTGTGCTTCGACTGGAAGACAAAGAAATTTGCGCTGGATTCCCTCTGGGGACGCCTGTGGATGGTGGGAAGCGAGGATGCCATGCAGACGCATCTGTCCGCTATGCTGAAGAGCTTTTCCTTCACCAGGGTACTCACAAAAGGTTCGGATTTCAGCGCCTACACAGAAGCAGGCGGAAGCGTGGTGCTGCTGTTTGCGGTGGGAATCCTTACCTTCCTGCTGCTGAATATGTACGAATCGGAGGCGGCGCTGCAGGCGGTATCAAAAGCCACCGGAGTATTTGACGCCGACGAGCAGAAGGATGTCCAGAAGGCGCTTCTGTGCAATGCGGTGATCAACATCGCTGCTCCGCTGATCGGTACGACGCCGGTAAGCATCGGAAAAGAATCCGTTGCTGCAGGTAAAGACGGAGCGAAGTCGGGACTGGCATCGGTGGTGGCGTCCATTGGATTCCTTGTATCCATCTTTGTGTGGATCGTACCGTTTATTTTTGCAACATCTTTTTCCTATGATATCAGTTTTAACCTGTATGGTCACTACGGAACGGTGATGCAGCTTATGGCGGAAACCGGATTTGTAGTTGCCGATATCGTTATGGTTCTGGTCGGAGTATCCATGATAGCTGGCAGTATGTACCCCGAGCTGAAAAAATTTACAGAAACTGCCCCCTTTATGACAACGGTCGCCGGAACGTTACTCCTTTCGAATCTGGCAGCCGGAGCGGCGCTTGGAACCGTCTGCTACGTGATTACGGCACTGGCAGAGAAAAAAGAGGAGGGGGACACCCGGTCTCTTCTGTGCCGCATCGGTATACCGCAGCTTGTCTGGTGTGCAGTATCTGTCATATTGCTGATGCTCATGGTAATCCGTTGAACAATAGTAGATGAGGCTGTGAAAAAAGTCCTCACCGGTGAAGAACGTTTTCAGGTTTAAATGCCTGGAGGCGTTCTTTATTTTTCCGCATTTACGGGGAGGCAGTCTATGTCTAAAAATTATCTGAAAATTCAGAGAATTTATTTGCAAATCCTCTTGCAACAGGGGGAGGTTTTATGGTATGGTAAACATAATAGGGTTATTATACGTTGTTGGAAGACAGTCAGACCGGATGACCGGGGAAGGAGTGTGAGGACAGATGGCGAGAGTGAATCTGCCGTACGGCATTGATAATTTTGCAAAGGTGCGGGAAAGCAATTGCTACTATATTGATAAGACCGGATTCATTAAGGAACTTCTGGATTGGACATTTGATGTGAACCTGATTACCAGACCGCGCCGTTTCGGAAAAACGCTCACAATGAGTATGCTTGCGGAGTTTTTTGACATCCGCAAGGATAGCAGGAAACTTTTTGAAGGACTTGAAATTGTGAAACACACAGAGTTTTGTTCGGAATGGATGAACCAGTGGCCGGTGCTGTTCCTGACGCTGAAGGATGTGGATGGGGACAGCTTTGAAGATGCGTATGGTATGCTCCGGTTTGTAATTTCCTCCGTCTGCGGTGAACATCATTATCTATTGGACAGCAATCGCGTTCTGGAGACAGATAAAAGAATATTTCAACGCTTATCGGAACAGTCGGGAACACCCGCTGATGTTAAATCTGCTTTATTTGTCCTGATGCGTATGATGAAGGCGCACTATGGTAAGAATGTAGTCCTGATTGTCGACGAGTATGATGTTCCGCTTGCGAAAGCCAGCGACAACGGATACTACAAGGAAATGCTGAACATCATTAAAATGTTTCTTGGCATGGTATGGAAATCCAATCCAAACTTAAAATTTGCTGTGGTGACCGGATGCCTTCGAATCGCGAAAGAGAGCATCTTCACAGGAGCGAACAATTTTATTTCCAATTCAATATCCAGTAAAAAATACCAGGATTGCTTTGGGTTTAGCGAGGCAGAAGTGACCGCGCTGCTGGATGCCGCTGAATTGCAGGATGCCTTGCCTGAAATGAAGAAATGGTATGACGGGTACCTCTTCGGAGAAAAAGAGATATACTGCCCCTGGGATGTAATCAATCATGTGGGTGTGCTGCTGACTGATAGGGCTGCCAAGCCCGGAAATTACTGGATCGACACGAGTCATAATAACATCATCCGGCGTTTTATCGACCATCCGCAGATTAATGTCAATGACAAATTTGAGACCCTGCTCGCCGGAGGAGTGATCCAGGAGCCAATTCGTGAGGACCTGACATACGACATTGCCCATTCCACAGAGGATAACCTGTGGAGCATCCTGTATCTGACGGGATATCTGACGCAGGTTCTGCCGGAGAAGCTTCCGAAGGGAATGCAGCCGGAGGACGGGAAAATGGCGCTGCGTATTCCGAATGAGGAAGTAAAGTCCGTGTTTGGCAGTACGGTGAAAAAGTGGTTCGAGGAAAGAATCGCGGCGCAGGATCGCACCGCCCTGTTTGAAGATTGGTGGGGCGGCGACGCGGAAAAGCTGACGCAGGAGATTACGGATATTTTATTTGATACGATCAGTTATTTCGATTATAAAGAAGATTACTACCATGCGATGGTCACGGGCATGTTCCTGGGAGCGGGATATGCGGTGAAGTCAAATGCAGAAGCCGGGACCGGCAGGGCGGACGTTATTATAAAAGAACAGCGGCACAGGCGTGCCCTTGTGATCGAGGTGAAATGGTCCGGGAAGAAAGAAAACGGGAACAGTCTGGAAAAAGAATGCGCGGATGCGCTTCAGCAGATCGAGAAGAAACAGTATAAGAAAAAACTTGAGCTTGAAGGCTATAAGACCGTGCTTTGCTATGGCGCAGCGTTCCGGGGGAAAACCTGCCTGATAAAGCTGGCAGACCGATGATGTTGAGATACATGGAACGCATAAAGGATTGATGACTGGCGGATAGCAGACCCCTCTGAAAGCGAATCTGCTGACAGAGGGGATTTCCGGCTACTATTTTGCCGCGCTTATATTCTCTGTTATCCATTCCTGTATGAGCGGTACATCAACATGGAATGCCCGTGCGATCTGCTCCAACGGCAATCCCATATCCGCGAGGATAAAGGAAGCTTCTTTTGCTTTTTTCATTGCGCCTTTTTCCATCCCCTTTTCCATCCCTTCTTCAATGCCCTCTTTGTAAATCTGTTCCATTTTCCGACACATAGAATCAACTCCCCTGGTTTCTTTTAATTCACGTACCCTTTCTGGCCAGAACCTGGCTGTACATTTCATCTGCGTTTTTACAGTGAAAATCATGCATGAGCTTTCCGAGCTCCGTATTCTCCTGCTTACTGGAATTCACATATACGATATGTGAGCCGTCGGGGAAGTCTCTGCTGTTTTCCCTGATCTCCCGGTCGATATGGTAAATGGAAAGATCATATCCAAGCGAATCACGTACAGTTATGAATATTACATAGCTTTCCGGAAGCTTATCAAAATCCTGTCCTGGATTCAGTATATTCATGTCCATCAGCCCGTTTAATCTTTTTTTCATTATAACCTGAAGAACGTATTCTGTACACTCTGCTTTTTTGAAAATATTCCGCATAAACATGTCGCTCATAATAGTCAGATTTTTCAGAATCTGCTCATATTTTTCGCAGCGCTTATGTAAAGTATTGTCTGCTGGCTGCCCGTTTTTCATGCTGAACCATCTCCTCTCTGCCTTTATTGTCTGATGCCTTCTGATAAGAGCTATTTTGCAATATTCCTGGCAGAAGATTCTTCCAGTGTGCAACAGCTATATAATCTTATTTAACAATATACAACAAAAATATGAAAAATATATGTATAAAATATAATTTGTGATTAAAATTCTTCGATATAGGAACAGGATGAAGGTTTGCTTTGTCAAAGAATTTTCAGAAATGGAAAAGCTGAAAAATATTGAACAGCAGCGGACGGAGAACCACGGATATTCCCTCTGGTTTCCGGACGGACTTTGTAAGATATTAACAATGAATGAGTATATGGGATTGTTGAAAATAAACAAAAAACGATGGACGTATATAGAATAAAATTATGCATAATAATGAAGTTTTGCGAAAAATGCCCAAAAAACACCTTGACTACACTTTCGGATAGTGGCTTTTTGCCATTTTCCGTGATATAATGCAGACGAAATAATATTTTTACCGGAACAGGAGTTGACACCATGAGCAAAGTAAGCGATAATCTGAGAGCAGAGCAGAGCAGAGCAGAGCAGAGCAGAGCAGAGCAGAGCAGAGCAGAGCAGAGCAAAGAAGAGCAGAGCAGAGCAGAGCAAGCAGAGCAGAGCAGAGCAGAGCAGAGCAGAGCAGAGCAGAGCAGAGCAGAGCAGAGCAGAGCAGAGCAGAGCAGAGCAGAGCAGAGCAGAGCAGAGCAGAGCAGAGCAGAGCAAACTAATGTTCTGATTTTTTGTGGTGTCTTCCATACAGGATACAGGGAAACCGTCGGCAGGCGGGTGGCAGGAATGCCGCCCGTCTTTCGGCGGTTTTTTTGTTGCCCTGCATCCGACGGGAGTTGTCGGTGGCAGGTCCTGCAGGTGTCATCGGATGACGCAAAAACGATGTGTACTGGCGTGGAGGGAAGATGTCAGCAGAAGCTGACCACGCCCGGCACAACAGAAGTGTGATCCGGAATACCGTCAGGAGATCATAGGAATGGCGGGAGACACATATACGGATAATGGAGGTGACGGATGTGCAGGCTGAAAGCAGGAAAGCAGGAAAAAACACAGCAGAAAATGATGTATACATCAGACCGAAAGCGGCGGAGAGGAAACTGAAAGCAGCGCTGGAGCTGGGAAACGTGGCATACCTGTACGGCGTCACCGGGATCGGCAAGACCAGGCTGGTGCGGGAGGTGCTTGCACGAAAACAGTACGAGTATTATTCCGCACAGGAGACGCAGCCGGAAGAGGTCGGCGTGAAGCGGGACGGGCAGGAGCGCATTGTGGTGGTTGACGACCTGTACACCGTCACCATGCAGGAGGAGAAGGAATGCTGGGCGGCTCTTTTCCGGAAGCTTGCCGGGCAGGAGGACGTGCGGCTGGTGCTCATTTCCCGCGCACCCATCCCCGGATGGCTGCTCCCGGTCCATGTGGAATACCGGTTCGCGGAGATCGGGGAAAAGGACCTGTACCTTACAAGGAAGGAACAGGACGCATACCTGGAACTGTCCGGCATCCGGCTGGAGCCAGACGCGGCGGACCGGGCATGGGAGCTGGGGAAGGGTCACCCGGTATCGCTGAAGCTGCTGGTGCTGGAAAACGGGGATGTGGACCTGGCGGTAAAAAACATGTGGCTCTGGCTGGAGAACCATATCTTCGACCAGTGGGAGACTGAGATCTCAGGGTTCCTGATGGAGACCTCCATCGTGGAGAACTACACGAAGGAGCTGGCGGGGATGATCACTGGCAGGGACGATGTGGATGTGCTGGTATCCCGCGCGGAGGAGCTGGGAAACTTCATGACCCGCACCGGGCAGGATGGAATATGGGAATACCGCTGGGGGATGCGCCAGGCGATGCGCGGCAGGCTGGCAAAAAAATACAGCCGGGAGAAGATCCTGCAGCTCTATTCCCACGCCGGGCTTTACTACGAGATGAACGGGCGATACCCGGAGGCGCTGGAAATGTACGGGACGACCGGAAAAAAGGAGGACATCCGGCGGGTGCTGTCCGCCAATGCCCGGAGAAACCCGGCGGCAGGCTCCTACTTCGAGCTGCGTGACTATTACCTGACGCTGCCGGAAGAAATGATACTGGGCGACCCGGTGCTGATGTGCTACATGAGTATGCTGCATTCCATCCTGATGGACACAGAGGAGAGCGAGCGCTGGTACCGGGAGCTGGAGGAATATGCAAAGAAACACAGCGGCGGTGAGCGCCGGGAGGCGAGGAGCAGGCTGCTCTATCTGGACATCGCCCTGCCGCACAGGGGGAGCGCGGACATTGCCTCCCTCATAAAGAACGCGGGGAGCCTGCTTCCGGGGCAGAGGATGGCGCTGCCGGAGTTTTCCGTGACCACGAACCTCCCATCCCTGATGAACGGCGGGAAGGACTTCTGTGAATGGAGCAGGCACGACCGGGAGCTGGCGGCATCCATCGGGAAGGCGGCGTCCATCGTCCTTGGAAAATACGGGAAAGGGCTGGTGCCCCTTGCCCTCGCGGAGAGCGGTCTGGAGAAAGGCATGGACAGCTTTGAGGTCATGCGGCTGGCGGAAAAGGGAAGAATCGCCGCGGAAGGCGGAGGGAAGACGGAACTGTGCTTTGTGGCGGCGGCGCTGCTTGCGTGGGTGGCGGTCCTTGGTGGGAACGCGGAATTCGCGGAGGATATCATGGTCTCCTACCGGGAGCGCGCGGAAAAGGAAGCACCACGGACGCTGCCCAACGCAGACGCTTTCCTGTGCAGGATATACCTGTACCGGAGACAGCCCGCCAGGGCAATGGAGTGGATGGAAGAGGCGCCGGACGAGAACGGGACGTTCTGCACGCTGGAGAGGTTCCGGTACCTGACGAAAGCGCGCGTCTACCTGATGGCAGGGAAGACCGGGGAGGCACTGGCGCTCTTGGAGCAGCTCCTGTCCTATGCGGAAAAGATGAAGCGCACCTATATTTACATGGAAGCTTCGCTGCTCCTTGCTATCGCGCTGTACCGCGCGGGGCGGGAGGAATGGCGGGGGATCCTGCAGGGCTGCGTCACACAGGCGGAAAGCTACCATTTTGTGAGGCTGTTCTCCCGCGAGTGCGGTGCTGCGCTGGACCTCCTGGAAATGGCGGACCTCACCTGGCAGGATGAGGAATTCCGAGCAGAGGTGCTGGAGGAGTGCCGGAGGATGGAGAAATTTTATCCCCGCTATATGGAGCAGGGGACGGATGCCGAGGTGCGGCTGCCGGAGCAGGCAGTGAAGGTGCTTAAGATGCAGGCGGAAGGCCTTTCCACGCGGGTGATCGCGGAGCGCATGGGGGTAAAGGAAGTCACGGTGAAATACCATAATAAAGAAACATACCGGAAGCTTGGTGTGAACAGCCGTACTGCCGCAGTCAATGAGGCGAGGAGACGGAAGCTGATATAGATAAAGGGCTGCATACAAAAGAAGCCCGGATGATCAGAGTAGTTGTGGAGGAATGCAGGATGGAACAGGTAACCAGAAAAAAGAGAGGGAAGAGGCGCCCGGCCGCACTGGCGGTATTGCTGGCAGGAATGCTGGTGCTGCAGACAGCAGTAACGGCGTATGCCGGGGAGGAAGCCATCATCATAGAAGAAACAGGGACGCAGGCAGAGCAGGCTGCGGTGCTGGTGACAAAAACGTCCGGGGAAACGGTGGAAGAAACGGGAGCGGAAGCATCCGTGCAGATGTCTGTGGAGACTGTGGCGGAGACACCGCAAGAGCAGACAGAAGAACCACCGGCAGCATCGGTTACGGAAACGGCCACGGAGACACCGCCAGCACCGGTTACGGAAACGGCCACGGAGACACCGCCAGCACCGGTTACGGAAACGGTCACGGAGGCACCGGTGGAAACAGTGACGGAAACGCCGGCAGGGCAGCCGGAAACGCAGGAAGGGACACAGACAGAAATAACGGCGGACACGGAAGCGCAGACCGGCACGGAAAGCCCTGATACACAGGGGCAGGAAACAGAAACCGGGGAAACCGTGACAGAAAACACGGAAGCAGGAATACCGGGGAACGGCACAGAGGCAGAAAGCGGACCGGTACCAGAAACGGAGCCGGAAAGCGAAACAGAGACGGAAACAGAAGAGATTGCGGACATGGAACTGCAGTCTGCCGGGACTACGGCGGTCTGCGCCCCGGATGCGGGAAGCCTGCCGGACAATGACACCTTATATGCCGGTTATGCGCAGCGGATCCTGTATGGCGGGATCTCCCTTTACAGCAGCAGCTACGGGGAAAGCACCCTGACGGGGCTGGACCTGAAGATATACCGGCTACTGAAGGAAAGAATTACGGCGGTTGCAAACGGTACGGCATCTTCAACATCCTTTATGCTTACATGGGAGGAACTGGGGATCACGCAGACGACCTGGACGGAGGAAGAACTCGGCGTTCCAATATGGAAGGACGAGAATAAGCCTATGAACGGTCTTGCAGAAGAAGCCGAAGCGGCAGTGATGAAAGAAATCGGTTATGATGCAGGCCGTGTCCCCGCTATCATTTCCGCCCTGCTGGCGGACTGCCCGTATGAGCTGTACTGGTATGACAAATCTGCCGGGACAGAATATACGAAGATACCCGTGATGGGGGCAAGTTACATCAAAGGAAATAGTTCAATTTATTTACTGGATAATGGAATAACCATAAGCTTCTCCGTCGCTGGTGATTACGCGGGGGACGGGACATACACAACCGATACATCAAAAACAGGTGCGGCATCCAGGGCGGCAGCCACCGCGCAGCAGGTGGTAAATGACAACGCCGGAAAATCAGATGTTGAGAAGCTGACCGCATACAAGGATTACATCTGCGGTGCAGTTTCCTATAACAGCGCGGCGGCAGGCGGAAGCATGTCAGAGGGCGGCAACCCGTGGCAGCTGATCTATGTGTTTGACGGGGACAGCTCCACCAATGTGGTCTGCGAGGGTTACGCAAAGGCATTCCAGTATCTGTGCGACCTTGGCGGTCTGACCTGCTATACTGTCACCGGCACTATGACCGGCGGAACCGGCGCGGGCGCTCATATGTGGAATATCGTCACACTGGACGGCAAAAACTACCTTGTGGATGTGACAAACAGCGATGAGGGAACCGTCGGGGCGGACGGAAGCCTGTTTCTTGCCGGGACCAGTGGGAGCGTGGAAAACGGCTATACCTTTGAAGTAAACGGACAGGGTGTGTCCTATACCTATGACGGGGACACGAAAGCCTTATATGGTAGCGGCATCCTGTCACTGGCGGACATGGGATACGGCGAGACGGCGGCTGCCAGTGTGGAGGCAGACGGGGTGACCGCAGAGTATGCGGATATTATGGAAGCGTTTGGTTCCATACAGGACGGGCAGGCGGCAACGGTCACACTTCTGAAAGACGTGGAAATTGAGGCAGGAAAGAACATCACCGTCAGCGGCGACGTTACGCTGGTGGGCGATGGACACACCCTTTCCGGGACATATACAGACTATGGAATAAGCGGTCTGCTCAATATTCCAACTGGTGCAAAACTGACTATCACGAGCGGCATATTTGTGAATTCAAGTTCGGCTTATTCCCCAATTTATACTGTGTACGTCAATGGCGGCACACTGGTCATCGGCGGCGGGACGATTACAGCCACAGGCAGCAATGGTGATGCGGCTGCCGTATGGGTTAATAGCGGCTCAGCCGAGATTAGCGGAGGTACGTTCATCGGAACAGTCTCCGGTTATTACAGTGGCTACGGCATTTATGACAATAGTAACGGCAATGCGAAGCTCGCCAGCGGCACATTCACTGGCAGTTCCTCGGCGGTGTATGTTACTTCGGGCAAAGTTAGCAATCTGCTGGAAACTGGGTATATCTATTACAAGGATGGCTCTTACGCGGCTGGTGATAGCAACAGCTTGGGTTCCGGCACCTATACGGTGGTCAAGTGCGAGAACCATAGCTGGGGCGCATGGTCTGACGCAGGCGACGGCACCCACACCCATGCCTGTGAATACTGCGGGAAAGAGAATGCAGAAAGCCATAACTGGGGCAGCTGGTCCAATGATATGGCTTCCGGCAGGCATGTGCATATCTGCGAGGTCTGCGGAGCATCAGAGGGGGAAGCGCATGAATGGGGCACAGGAGAAACAGACAGCTCCGGAAATGATATCCTTACCTGTACAAAGTGTGATGCGCAGGCGGTGGCCAGCGTGAGCAGGGACGGCGGCAGGACGGCAGATTATTATGTTTCCATAGAGGAAGCGTGGGCAGCGGCAAAAGAGTTAAGCAATGGGGATACGCAGACAACACTGACGCTGCTCCAGAATGTTACAGTCAGCACGACGCTGACCGTGGAAAGCGGCGATGACATCATCTTTGCCAGTACGGCGGGGACGGATCATACCCTGTTCGGCGACGCAAACGAAACGGACGGTGGTCTGATTAATATCACTGGCGGAACCTTTACATTGGTGAGCGGAACCATCCAGAATGGCGAAAATGGAAGCAATGCAATTGCAGTAAGCGGGGGCGGAAGCTTTGTCATGAACGGCGGCTCGGCTGTCGCACAGGCGGACGGACATTCCGGCATCTGCGTATACAGCGAGGGAACGGCGGAGATCAACGGGGGAAGCGCCAGCGGATATAATGGTCTGGCAATCGTAGACGGCGGTTCCGGCACTATTTCCGGCGGAACCTTTACAGGAACCTATCTGGTTGCTGATAATTCGGCTGCGGTACTACTGAGGAATGTGAGTGGAACGCTGCAGACAATACTGGAAGAAAAAAAAGCTTACTATGAAGTGAAAGATGGCACTAAAACTCTGATTACCGATCTGACTGACACAAGGCTGTACGGTACTGTAACAGTAGAGGACTGTACCCATAGCTGCGAAAGCTGGACGGATGACGGGGACGGAGAAAATCACAGCGGAACATGCGTGGTCTGCAAAGCTCCCATGTCGGAACTCCATAACTGGGATGAAAATGGAAAGTGTACGGCGGTTGGCTGCACTGCGCAGATGGCAGCCAGTGTGACCGTGAATGGCGGGGAACCGGTATATTATACTGCGATTGAGGCTGCATGGCAGGCGGCAAAAGGGCATCCGGAAGGTGCGACCGTGACACTGCTTTCTGATGTGACGGTATCTTCGACTCTGATGGTAGAGAATGGCGACGACATTACTCTGACCTGTGAAAACGCCAATGATGACTATACAATATCTGTTTCCAGTGGCGCCAATTTGGAAACCCCACTTTCTATTACTGGTGGTTCCTTTACCCTTCAACGAGGGTCATTAAAAGGGAACGACACCGGAAAGGGATGTATCGTTAGGGACGGATATTTTACAATGTTGGATGGGACAATTTCTGGACGACGTGGGTTGGACGTGAACGGTGGACATATCAGGATTTCCGGCGGAACAATCAGTGGAGACACAAGTTTTTTTGGAAGCGGTCTGCGTGTCCTGGATACGGCGGCTGATGTGAGTCTGAGCGGTGGTTCTTTCTCTGGGAACACGAGTGTTGATATGTGGGCTGGAGGGACAATCGGTTCCATTCTTGCACCAGGCTATGCGTACAAGGGCACGGACTGGGGAGTATATGAATATTGGCTGTCTGAGGCGGCAGCTTCCCAATCCAACTCGACCACTCTGGTTACTGTGCAAAAAGCACCCATCCAGAGTGTGAACATTTCACCTGACGTCACCACTACGATTACCTACGGCAACACTGCGCCCACATTAACTGCTACTGCGACACAGCCGGATGGCAGCACCAATGACGTTGCTTATCAGTGGTATCTGGACGGGGGGAAGATTGACGGGGCAACAGGGGAAACCTACACTCCAGATAAGTTGGACGTGGGCGAGTATAACTATACCTGCAAGACCACGGCAGATAAGTATTCCATCACCAGTACTGTAACCACGGTAAAAGTGGAGCAGAGAGAACTGGAGTTGGTCATCATTGGCAATGTCATTTAGTTAAGGCAATTGAAAAAGATCAATCTGAAGGTCTAACTTAAATTTTTTAATAAATTTAGTCTGCAAATAAAAAGTCAAGCAGAAATTGATGAACTTTGAAAATTTTATACAGGTTGAAATTAGGGCATAAACGTTAAGCCACCGGTTTACGCTGGCTTAAGAAAAAAGGAAGCCATATATTGTGCCACCTATAAGGGATGTTCACATTTTAATTTTTGAACATAGCCTACAGAACATCGGAATTCCCGGGCAATACGACGCATGGGAATTCCTTGTGCGATACATTCTCTGATAGCATCTTTCTCGCGGTCAGAGAATTTCGGTATCCTTCCGGCATTGCGTGGATTTTCGTTCGCTTTTATGACGGTTCCTCCAATGGACAGGGCATAATCCGCCGCGTCTTTCTCGGAGAAAAAACCAGCCACAACAGGCACGCCTTTGAGGACGAGATATCTGAAATTTACCTCGCAGGGATATGTTTTATATTCCATCCTTCTCCGCCTCCGTGTCGGATGTCTGGGGCAGTGAGGCAAGATATTCCTTTACCCGCCCGTAATAAATACGGAGAAATTTGTTCGCACCAGCGGTCATGTAGACGTAATAAGGTTTGCCCTGCGCCCGTTTTTTATCCATAAAGGCGTAAACGGGATCGTCAGCAGGGGAACGTTTGATGAGCCCGTCCATGATCTGGAACAGGGTTTTGCGCAGATACGGCGAGCCTTTCTTTGTGGTAGGCACACTTTTACGGATGCGCTGCCCGGAATCATCCTTTCCGGGGTCAACGCCGGCAAAAGCAGTCAGAGCCCCGCGGTGTGTAAACCGTGTCACATCCCCGATCTCAGACATGAGCTGGGGACCGAGGGTAGGCCCGACACCATCCATAGCCAGAACAACCGGATATTCCGGCAGCGCGGAAGCAGCCTTATCCATTTCCAGACGGAGGGATTCTACTGTCCGGGAAGCAGTATTAAGCATTGCCACAGCCTGCCAGATGAGCATTTTTGTGTTGTCATCTTTTGGAAATACGGCGATCAGGTCAGAAGAGGCATGGTAGATATTTTCCGCTTTCTGTGCGCTGAAATTATAACCTTTGCGTTTGCACCAGTTCTGGTAATGCTTTTTGAAGGCTTCCGGCGACCTGGAGCGGACACAGTCCACATGCCAGTAGGTATGGACAAAATCCACCCATTTCTGGCTGCCATCGCTGCGCGCAGGGCTGTCAAAGAAGTCATTAGCACCCGGATAAGTCTGGTCAAGCAGGGCAATAAGATTGTTTTTCATGGCAGTTTTCTGTGCCATATAGAAGCCGAACTGTCGGTTCATGGTTTTTAATTGGTTGCGTGTTTTATCCATGATTCCATATTGCTTCAGTTTTGCCCAGCGGTCAAGAGTATAGCGTGCGATTTTTTTGGAATCCGCTTTGTCGGTCTTTGGAGTGCGCAGGGAATCATCCCCGAAGTTCCTGATGAGAATGGGGTTTACGGCGCTAACAAAGATACCGGCGTCAGAAAGCCACATGGCGACCGGCTCGTAGTACCTTCCGGTGTGCTCCATGCAGACCTTCGTCTCCCCGTCAAGCTCCTTTATCTGCCCGATCAGTCCGTTGATAGCGGACTGTGTATGGGGAATGTCGCGGGGAGGCATCAGGACAACGTCGCCAGGCCTGCGGATGGTAACAGTGCTCTTGCCTTTGGAAACATCAATACCAACAGCGTTCATAATGGATACTCCTTTACAATGAATCAGCAATGGTCAATACCAGATTTACTCATTGCCTGTTCAATCTACTGGGTATCACACGAACGCCTGTGGGTTCAACCTGCGTAAAACGAATGCTGCGAATGAGGGCTGGTTGGCTGACTAAATTACGGACGTAAAGTCCTAGTAGAAGGTGGCCAGACCTATTGCCTTACTCATTCTAACAGCTTAAGCAACAAGATGGGTAATTCCTTACTGGCTGTAAGGGGTATTAACCATAAATACATTGTAGT
>NZ_JBKXTT010000005.1:127732-129988 GCF_047017445.1 Marvinbryantia sp.
GGCTGTTTTATGGCAGGGATTCTCTAACATGTCTTGTTTAACTAAATGACATTGCATCATTGGAGAAACTACAAAAACCTATGACGAAACGACGGATGCTCCGGCAGGTCTTTCTATTGAAATTAGGAACATTGTTTCCGAGGATGATGTGACTGTAGCGGCGGAGTCTTACACCTATAACAGCGCTAATGTGATGGAAGCGAAAACTATTACTGCCAACGGTGTGACCCTGAGCGGGGCGGATGCCGACAACTACAAGCTGCCGGAAGAATCTGTTACCATAGACGGAGCGATTACGAAATTTCAACCTACCATTACGTTTAAGGGTTCGAGTATAGTTAGTCAATACGGGCAGGTCTATACCGATGCCGGGCTAAAATTGACGCTGAATATTAACGGTGCATCAGAGGACGATGTTGTTTTTACATGGACCGATTCCGAACAAAAGCCTCTCAGCGCTGCGCCTACCAATAGCGGGACCTACACCCTGACCGCGACCATCCCGGCAACAGATAACAGAGAACTGGCGACGGCCAGTACAACCGTATCCATTGAGCCCAAGCCCTTGTCAAGGCCAACCATTACGCTGGATCCAGACAGATATGAATACGATGGAACGGCGAAGGAACCGGATGTGAAGGTATTTGACGGAGACACAGAAATCGACTCTGACGAGTACACTGTTACCTATTCCAATAACGTGGCGGTAGGCACTGCTACCGTGACAATCACAAACAGGGATGTCGGTAATTATGAGATCAACGAATCTGCCACCACTTTTGAGATCACTAAGCCCGACCTTGCCACCGCCACCGTGACGCTTGAGCAGAACAGCTTCATCTACGATGGTACCGAGCACAAGCCCACTGTTACTGTGGTTAAGAACGGGAATACACTTACAGAAGGTACGGACTACACTGTGACTTATGAGAAGAATGTGGATGCCGGAACTGCCTCTGTGACCATCTCGGCAGTGGAAAACGGTAATTACTATGGCACCCGGACAGTCGGGTTTAAGATTGAAAAGGCCACGCCCGACCTGGGAACGGTGAGCTATACCGGTACCATTTATCCTGACACGGCGCTGACGGATATTGTGCTGACCCGGACCGATGAAACCGTACCCGGTACTTTGGCGCTAACGGAAGGCCAGAAACTGACTGCAGGTACCGGAGAGTATGACTGGACTTTTATTCCGCAGGATACCGACAACTATAATGAAGTAACCGGTACTGTCACGTTGGAAGTGGTAACAGACCCCGATGCAGCAGCCTATACCATTACCATTCCGGCAACTGCCGTTGCGGGCGGGGATGCTGTCAGCGTTGGAATCAATAAAGAAGAACCATTCAACTTAAACGGTGGAACGGTCAGCGTTTCTGTCAGCGGTGGAATTGATGCGAATGGGAAACTGACCTTGACAAATACAGATGATGCCGGAAGCAGTGTGACATCTGCGATGTATGTGGGAGAAAAACCGATTACATCATTTACGGACCGGACTTTTGCAGTATTTGAATCCTCCGATGATTCCCAGGTATCCTTATCCTTTAAGGAGCCGACAGAAACAGATATCCTTGCTGGAACTTATGAGGGAACTGTCACATTTTCGATTGATTATACAGCAGCGGAAGGAGGGACGACAGAATGAGCAGTAACAACCCGAAAGGAAAGACAGGAAAAATCATTCTTCTGATTGTGCTGGTAATCCTGCTTGTGGGAGCAGGGGTATTTGTGGGGCTGAAATGGAACAACTGGTTCGGGGAGGATACCCCGCAGAGCGGCGGCCTGACCACGGATGAAAATGCCCGGGACTGGACCGGCGAGCAGGACGTATACGAAGGAGAGAAAAACACGGACACCATCGACATCCCCGGATACGGGAGCATTACCCTGAAGGCGGATTCCGCAGAGCAGTCCGTGAACCTGTACAACCCGGAGCAGAATACCTGCTACTTCCGCATGACGCTGCTGCTGTCAGACGGCACGCAGTTATGGCAGTCCGGCCTCATAGAGCCGGGGAAGGGAATCTATGATATCACGCTGGAGCAGACGCTTGCCGCAGGAAGTTATGAGGATGCGGTATTAAAATACGAATGCTTCGCGATGGATGACGCACAGACGCCGTTAAACGGCTCTGAAATAAAATTAACATTAAATGTAATCAGTTAGGAGGATCACCATGATGAAAAACAGAAAGTATCTTACAAAAGGACTTGCAGGAGTGCTTGCAGCAGGAATGATCGCAGGAGGGGC
>NZ_JBKXTT010000005.1:129998-283296 GCF_047017445.1 Marvinbryantia sp.
ATCTTACAAAAGGACTTGCAGGAGTGCTTGCAGCAGGAATGATCGCAGGAGGGGCGCTGACCGCTTTCGCGGCAGAAAACGATACGCTGACAGTGACATATGCAAAAGATTCCCGGTATGTACTGAGCATCCCGAAAACTGTGACGCTGAGTGAAACAGTAAGTGTTGCTGCAGAGCCGATCGCACTTACAGAAAGTAATGTGGCATCAGGTAAGAAAGTGGCGGTTACTGTTGCAAGCGGAATAGCAGGCGGCAAGGTAACGCTTACAGATTCTGCAGATGCGACAAATACGATAACATCCACCGTCAGCCTGAGCGCAGGAGGGGAAGCAATCGCAGATAACGCAGTGGTGGCAGAGTTTAAAGGAAATTCTCTGGAGGCAGAGACCGGAACCGGTACGTTACATTTCGCTGCTCTTGGAACGGTAGGAGCAGGAAGCTACAGCGGACAGATCGTGTTCACTTCATCAGTTGTAGACAGCACAAACTAAGCACCGGGAGGCGGCATAGGCATGGAAACAGGGAAAAAATGGAAAAAGAGAGCTGCGGGCGCGAGTCTCGCAGCGACTGTCCTGGCAATGTCCGTCTGCACAGCGTATGCCGCTGACGGCAGCCAGTCGCAGTCCATGCAGCTCACCATCCAAAAGAATGCGTCCTACACAATGTCCATCCCGGCGAGCCAGGATATCACTTTCGGGACGGTGGACACAGAAATCGGCAGCCTGTCTGTGACAGGGGAGATCGGAACAAAGCAGGAGGTCCGTGTCAGCGTGGATACCACGGAATTTACGGACACGGCGGATGACGGGAACCGCTTCCCGTTTGCACTCTGGCAGGGAGGCACGGCATTTACCGGGAAGAACTGGAGCAGTAAGGAATTGGAAAACGGTGGGACATCTGTCTCGCTGACAGTCCACATCCCCAGCGAAACGTGGGGGAAAACCAGTCCGGGCACCTACCGGGCGTTAGTCACCTTTGCGGCAGAGCTTGCTGATACACAGTAAGACCGGAAATTTCAGAGAGGAGACGGGAAAGTGGGATTTTTAAAGAAGAGGATCCGGACACTGGCGAAAGCGGCGTCGCTGTGCCTCCTGCTCGCAGCGCTCCCGGCACCTGCACAGGCGCAGGAAACACAGACCGTGCAGGACAGCCAGGCGGCGCAGGAAACACAGACTGCGCAGGACAGCCAGACCGTGCTGACCACAAAGGTGAACGGACATCCGGATACTGTGGAAAAGGGCAGCGGGGAAGTGACGCTTGACGACGGGACGGCTGTGACCGTGGAAGGGGACAGCCTGCCGGACGGGCTGCTCTTCGTGGTGGAGCACATACTGGAGGAAGAAAACGGGGAAATCCATGACTGGATCGAAAACTGCATGGAAGGGCTTGGGACGAACCTGCGCGTCTACGACATTTATTTTGTGGACAGCAACGGACAGCGTTATGAGGTGAACGGACAGATCACCGTTACCATCGGCCTGAATGGTGGATACAGAAACCCGTCCGTCTATTATGTATCCGGACAGGGCAGCGTGACCCGGATGGAGAGCAGCGTATCCGGCGGTAAGATTTCCTTTGCCACCACACACAACAGCTATTATGTGCTGGCGGAGCAGCCGGAGGGCGGAAACGAAACGGAAGCGCCGGATGAGACAGAAACGGGGACAGAAACGGAAGCTCCGGATGAAACGGAGACGGAGACAGAAACGGAAGCGCCGGGCGAAACAGAGTCGGAAACAGAAACCGAAAAAACGGGCGGAAAACAGACGGGGAACACGGGAACATCCGGGAAAACACCAGGCAATTCCTCCGGAAGCGATGCGAAAGGAGCCGCAGCAAAAACCGGGGATGAAACAGACCTGATGCTGTGGATACTGCTCTGCGGAGGCTCGGTAATGGTTCTGCTGGTCTGCGCGGCAGGAAAAAAGAAAAAACAGCGCCGTGTGCCATGAATATGAAATTTATTCTGCAAAGTAAAGGGCTATGAAATTCGGAGGTTTTCCACTCCGTTTTTCACAGCCCTGTTTTTCAGTGATTTTATTTTCCGCGGTATTTCTCTTCGCAGTATTTGCAGCGGTACACCTCTTTTTCCGGGTCTGTCAGGATAAAGATATGGTCTAATTCCTGCTCGATGGAGGTGATGCAGCGCGGGTTTTTGCATTTGATGACATTCACAATCTTTTTCGGGAGAGAAAGGTCCTTTTTCTCCACGATTTTTCCGTCCTGGATGATGTTGATGGTGATGTTATGATCGATGAAGCCGAGGATGTCCAGGTTCAGCATATCGATCGGGCACTCCACCTTGATAATGTCCTTTCTGCCCATCTTATTGCTGACGGCGTTTTTGATGATCGCCACGGTGCAGTCCAGCTTGTCCAGCCGCAGATAGTGGTAAATGGTCATGCTTTTTCCGGCTTCGATATGGTCGAGCACGAAGCCCTCGTTCAGTGCGCCTACGTTTAACATGTGGTATCCCTCCATTTCAGCAGTGTGAGAATCAGTGCCATTCTTACATAGACACCGTATTGTACCTGTTTAAAGTAAACGGCGCGCGGGTCGTCGTCCACCTCCACGGAAATCTCGTTGACGCGCGGGAGCGGGTGGAGCACCAGCATGTCCGGTCCGGCAAGCGCCATTTTCTTTTTGTCCAGAATGTAGAAATCCTTCATGCGCACGTAATCTTCCTCGTTGAAGAAGCGCTCGCGCTGTACGCGTGTCATGTAGAGCAGATCAAGCTTCGGCAGCGCCTCCTCCAGGCGGACCACCTCCTCAAACGGGATATGGTTTTTCTGAAGAACATCCTCGCGGATATAGCTGGGAATGCGCAGCTCCTCCGGGGAGATCAGGATGAATTTCACGTTCGGATAGCGGATCATCGCGTGGATCAGAGAGTGGACCGTGCGCCCGAATTTCAGATCGCCGCAGAGACCGATGGTGAGGTTGTCAAGCCGTCCCTTCAGGGAGCGGATGGTCATCAGATCGGTGAGCGTCTGTGTAGGGTGCTGATGACCGCCGTCGCCGGCATTGATGACCGGGATGGAGGATTTTGTGGAAGCGACCAGCGGCGCCCCCTCCTTCGGGTGGCGCATTGCGCAGATATCGGCGTAGCAGGATACCATGCGGATGGTATCGGAAACGCTCTCGCCCTTGGAGGCGGAGGAGCTGGCGGCCGAAGAAAAACCAAGTACATTGCCACCCAGATTCATCATTGCTGCTTCAAAACTGAGTCGCGTTCTTGTACTTGGTTCATAAAACAAAGTGGCTAATTTTAAACCATCACATTTGTGAGCGTAGGCTTTCGGATTGGCTTCAATATCGCCTGCCAGATCCAGAATGTCGTTCAGCTCCTCAACGGAGAGGTCCAGAGGGCTCATTAAGTGTCTCATAAATTGCATCTCCTTTTCCCATGTTTTCTCGCAGGCTGCATGACAGGCGGCAGACCTGCTGATCGTTACAAGTATACACTATAATGGGCTGGAAGGGAAGAACAAAAATCATGATTTTAAAATCTTTTCATAAAAAAGCCCGGTGAGGAACCATAAGGGCGCGTAGTCCAGGCGGATCAGCCCGCGGTAATTCAGCTTCGCGTCGCTGTAATCCCATGGACAGATGCCCCTTTTCTGCAGGAAGGATCCAGTCAGATATTCCATGCTGAAAATGCCGCTCATATAGATCAGCCCGCGCTTTATCACGCCGAGCGGAGCAAAAAGCACCGAGAGCGGGCGGATGACGGCAGCCATGCCGTAGATGGGAAACATCCAGATCGAGGACTGTCCCATCAGCTTAAATTCCCCGCGGCGGAGGGAATCGAGGCTGGTCCAGAGAATTTCCAGACACCAGCCGAATACGCCGCATTTCAAAAAGTTTTTCATAGTGTGAGTATGCACAGATGCGGCGAAAATTATGCGTAACAATGCAACTTAGTATTGAAAATCGCGGGCACTGTGGTATAATGTCGATAAATAAATAATAGCGAAGTAGGAATAAGCGCGTTAAGTTGTCAGCGGCTGGGGAGTCGCCCTGAACCGAAAAGTCCCGACGGGGCTTGCGATGCTTTTTCCGCACCCGTTGCTACATATATGAGAACGCCTCATAGTGTGGAGGGAATATTATTTATCTACTCTAAATGCCCCGTCTGTATGTCGGCGGACGGCGGTGTTTTCGGGGCGGATAAGGTTTATCCGTTGAAATCACATTATGGAGGTGTTATTTTTATGGAAAGAAATAACAAGACGACAATCGAAACACGTACACTGGTATTTATGGCGCTTCTGGTTGCCATGCAGATCATTTTGAGCAAAGTGATCTCGATCGACCTTGGCTTTGCGCGGATCACGATCAGCAGCCTGCCGACCATTCTCGCCGGACTCTGGTTCGGTCCGCTGGCCGGCGGCTTATGCGGCATGGCGGCGGATATTCTCGGCTGTCTGCTGAAAGGCTATGCGGTCAATCCGCTGATCACGCTCTCCACGATGACCTGGGGCATTATCCCGGCGCTGATGCAGCCGTTGATGAAGGGCGCAAAGCTTCAGAAAATGCTGTATCTGTGCCTGTCGATCGTGTGCTGTGCGGTTCTGGGGACACTGGTGCTGACGACAAGCGGACTGGTGCTGATGAACGGTTACGATCTGCGTGCGATCCTGCCGGGCAGACTGATCCAGTGCGGGACGATGATACCGGTGTACTGCGTCCTCACAAATCTTCTGTATTACAGCCCCCTGACTGCTCTGGTCCGCGGCGATGCGGCGCGCAGGACGGTGTAGCGGTATGGATTATAAAGAGGCGAGGGCGTACCTCGACGAGGCGGGAAAAACCGGGAGTATTCTGGGACTTGAGAGTATGCGGGCGCTGCTAAAGGAGCTTGGCGATCCGCAGGATGCGCTGAAATTTATCCATATAGCCGGGACAAACGGCAAGGGCTCTGTGCTGGCATACCTGTCCACCATTTTAAAGGAGGCGGGATACCGCGTGGGGCGATACATTTCACCGACGCTGTTTTCCTACCGGGAACGCATCCAGGTAAATGAGGAATATATTACAAGAGAGGCGCTTGCAGAGCACACGACATGCATCCGCGATGCGGCGGCGCGTCTTAAGGCGGCGGGAAAACCGCAGCCGACGGTATTTGAGATAGAGACCGCTCTGGCATTTTTGTATTTTGTGCAGGAAAAATGTGACATCGTTGTGCTGGAGACGGGGATGGGCGGCGACACGGACGCCACAAATGCGGTGCAAACGACGGTGCTGGAGGTGCTTGTCTCCATCAGCCGCGATCATATGCAGTTTCTTGGAAACACACTGGCGGAGATTGCCGCGCACAAAGCGGGCATCATCAAGCCGGGCACCGCGGTGGTGAGCGCACGTCAGGAGCCGGAGGCGATGCAGGTGATCCGGGAAACGGCTGCGCAGCAGCGGGCGAAGCTTTGCATTGCGGACGTGGTGAAGGCGACGGACGTCTCCTGCGGACTTTGGAGGCAGAGCTTTTCCTACGGCGGCTATAAAGACCTGGAGATTCACCTTGCTGGCACCTGTCAGATCGAAAACGCGGTCGTTGCAGTGGAGGCGGTACGCGCGCTTAATAGCCTGGGCTTTAAGATCACGGAGGGGCAGCTGCGGGCGGGGCTTTCAAAAACTGTCTGGCGCGGACGCTTTACGGTGCTGAATGAAAAGCCGCTTTTTATCATCGACGGGGCGCATAACCGCGGCGCGGCAGAGCAGCTAAAGGCTTCCATTGAGACTTATTTAAAGGGCAGGCGGATCATTGCGATCTGCGGCGTTTTAAGGGACAAGGAATACGAAGCGGTTCTGAAAACGGTGGCTCCCTACATAAAAGAAATGATCACGATCGAGACGCCGGACAATCCGCGGGCGCTGCCGGCGGAGAAGCTGGCGGAAATTGCAGGAAAATATATCCCGGAGGTGCATGCAGCCGGAAGTATCGCGGAGGCTGCTGCGGAGAGCATCGCGAAGGCGGAGAGGGAGGATGGCGTGATACTGGCGTTCGGTTCCCTGTCGTTTCTGGGGGCGCTTGCCGGGGAAGCAGAGAAGGTTACTGCGAACGGAGTGAACAGTAACAAGATCAACTGCGGCGGAGAAATGCCGGTCCGCTGCAGAGGATGAAGGAGAAAATGTCATGATGGATCAGGATAAAATCAGAGAGGGCGTAAGGCTGATATTAGAAGGAATCGGCGAGGATATAAACCGCGAGGGGCTGATCGAGACGCCGGACCGCATCGCGCGCATGTATGAGGAGATCGCGGGCGGCATGTATGAGGATGCCGGGGAGCATTTAAAAAAGCGGTTCCATGTGGAAAACAGCGATATGGTCATGGAAAAGGACATCACCTTTTATTCCATGTGCGAGCATCATATGCTGCCGTTCTGGGGAAAGGCGCATGTGGCGTATGTGCCGAACGATTGCGTTGTGGGGCTGAGCAAGATCGCCCGCACAGTCAATGTATTTGCGCGCAGGCTGCAGCTGCAGGAGCAGCTTACCGCACAGGTGGCGGATGCCTTTATGGAGCATCTGGCGCCGCAGGGCGTTATGGTGATGCTGGAGGCGGAGCATATGTGCATGACGATGCGCGGCGTGAAAAAGCCGGGCACAAAGACTGTCACCGTCGTCACCCGCGGCATCTTTGAAAATAATGAGGCGCTGCAGAATCAGTTTTACCGGATGCTGGAGCGATAGCGATGGAGCGGGTAAATAAGATACTGGAAAACAAAACCTACCGGTCGTATTTAAGAGAGATAGAGGAATGTGAAAGGACACGCGTTTTCTGCCGCCACAATATGGCGCACTTCCTGGATGTGGCGCGGATCGCGCAGCTTCTGAACCTGGAGGAGGCGGTGGGACTTTCAAAGGAAATGATCTATGCGGCGGCGCTGCTGCACGATATCGGCAGGCATCTGCAGTACCGGGAGGGGACGCCGCACGAGCAGGCGAGCGTACTTTTGGCGCCGCAGATTTTAAAGGAGTGCGGTTTCACGGAGAGCGAATCAGCGGAAATCCTGGAAGCGATCAGGCAGCACCGCAATGCAGGCATTCGCGAAGAAAGAAATCTTTCCGGGCTTATTTACCGGGCGGATAAGCTTTCAAGAAGCTGCTTTGCCTGCCCTGCAGAGCCGCAGTGCGACTGGAAAAACGAGAAGAAAAACTGGAGGATCATACTATGAAAATCGGAAACCGGGAATTTCGGGAGACGGGACACACATACATTATGGGGATATTAAACGTGACGCCGGACTCCTTTTCAGACGGCGGGTGCTGGAATAATCCGGAGGCGGCGCTTGCGCACACGGAGCAGATGATCGCGGACGGCGCGGACATTATTGATATTGGCGGTGAGTCCACCAGACCGGGCTACACGATGCTGAGCGACGAGGAGGAGATCGCCAGGGTGACGCCGATGATCGAGCTGGTAAAGAAGCATTTTGATATTCCCATATCAGTGGATACCTATAAGAGCGCGGTGGCGAAGGCTGCGCTGGAGGCGGGCGCAGATCTCGTCAATGATATCTGGGGACTGAAATACGACGCGGCGCTTGCGGGCGTCATCGCACAGGCGGGCGTGCCCTGCTGTCTGATGCACAACCGGCAGGCGGCGGATTACACGGACTTTCGAAAAGAGCTGCTTGCGGATCTGCGGGAGACGGTGGCGATCGCAAAGAAGGCGGGGATCGCCGACGATAAGATCATTCTCGATCCGGGCGTTGGCTTTGGCAAAACCTACGAGCACAATCTGACAGCGATCAACCACCTGGAGGAGCTGCAGTCTCTCGGCTACCCGGTGCTGCTTGGTACCTCACGCAAGTCGGTGATCGGGCTGACTCTGGACCTTCCGGCGGCGGAGCGCGTGGAGGGCACGCTGGTGACGACGGTCTTCGGAGTGATGAAGCAGGCGATGTTTGTGCGCGTCCATGATGTGAAGGAAAATGCCAGGGCGATCAGGATGACGGAGGCTATTCTTCATGGATAAGATCATCATCAAAAATCTTGAGGTCTTTGCCAACCACGGCGTATTTCCGGAGGAAAACGTGCTTGGGCAGAAATTTGTGCTGTCTGCCGTGCTCTTTACGGACACGCGCACGGCAGGCATGACGGATGCCCTGGAATATTCTATCCACTACGGAGAGGTTAGTCAATATATAACGAAATTTATGCAGGAGCACACGTTTAAGCTGATAGAGGCGGCGGCAGAGCAGCTCGCACAGGAGCTGCTTCTTGCGTTTCCGCGTCTGCAGGCGATACAGCTTGAGGTGAAGAAGCCGTGGGCGCCGGTTGGCCTGCCGCTGGAGACGGTGAGCGTAGAGATTACGCGCGGCTGGCACACGGCGTATATTGCGCTCGGCTCCAATATGGGAGATAAACAGGCTTATCTTGACGGCGCGGTGGAGGCGCTGCGAAAGACGCGCGGCTGCCAGGTGGAGGCGGTCGCGGATTATATCGTCACGGAGCCTTATGGCGGCGTAAAGCAGGACGATTTCTTAAACGGCGCGCTGAAGCTTCGCACGCTGCTTACGCCGCAGGAGCTGCTTCTTCGTCTGAACGAGATAGAGGCGGAGGCGGGGCGGGAGCGCGTTGTTCATTGGGGACCGCGCACGCTCGACCTCGATATCCTGCTTTACGACGACGCGGTGATCGACACGGAAACGCTTACCGTTCCGCATAAGGAGCTGCATCTGCGCGATTTTGTTCTGGTTCCGCTTGCGCAGATCGCGCCGCACGTGCGGCATCCGCTGCTTGGACGGACGATAGAGGAACTGAAGATGGAGGTGGTCAGATGACAGAGTTATCCGTTTTACGGGGGGAGCTCGACGTGATCGACAAACAGATCGTGGAGCTTTATGAAAAGAGAATGGCAGTCTGCGAGAAGGTCGCGGAATATAAGATACAGACCGGAAAAAAGGTGTTTGACAAGGAACGTGAGGATGCGAAGATCGCCGCGCTGACGGCGCTGACGGACAGCGATTTCAACAGTCACGCCATCGAGGAGCTTTTCCGGCAGATCATGTCGATAAGCAGAAAGCGGCAGTACCAGCTTCTCGCGCGCGAGGGGGTGATCGGCAGGCTGCCGTTTACGCAGGTGGAGAGCATTGAAAAAGAGAATATCCGCGTCGTGTTCCAGGGCGTGGAGGGCGCCTACACGCAGGCGGCGATGAAGAAGTATTTCGGCGATAGGGTAAATTCCTTTGCGGTGGCAAAATGGCGCGACGCGCTGGAGGCGATCTCGGAGGGCATGGCGGATTTCGCGGTGCTGCCGATCGAAAATTCCACTGCGGGCTTCGTCAGTGAAATTTATGATCTGCTTCTGAAATACGACGATTACATTGTCGGCGAGCAGATCATCCGTATTGAGCATACGCTGCTGGGACTGCCGGGGACGAAGCTTTCCGATATTAAGACGGTCTGCTCGCACGAGCAGGGACTGATGCAGTGCGAGGAATTTTTAAACGAGCACCGCGACTGGCAGCAGGTGGCAGTGGACAACACGGCGATGGCGGCGAAAAAGGTCGCAAAGGAGCAGGACGCTTCGCAGGCGGCGATCGCGAGCGCTTTTGCTGGCGAGGTGTTCGGGCTGGAGGTGCTGAAAGAACATATTTCCACGACAAAGGGCAACTCCACGCGCTTTATCATTGTCTCAAACCAGCGCATTTTTGAAAAAGACGCCAACAAGATCAGCATTTGTTTTGAGACGCCGCACAGAAGCGGAGCGCTGTACCATATACTGTCGCATTTTATTTACAACAATCTGAACATGAGCAAGATCGAATCGCGCCCGATCCCGGAGCGGAACTGGGAGTACCGGTTTTTCGTGGATGTGGAGGGTAATCTGAACGACAGCGCTGTGAAAAATGCGCTGCGCGGTATTACGGAGGAAGCGGCAAACGTAAAAATCCTCGGAAATTATTGCGGAGGGAAAATATGACCGGAAATACAAGAGTGGAAGAACTGCTGGTATACCGTAAATTTAAGGACGCCAAGGTTTTTGACAATATGGTCTGGGTGATGGAAAATCTCGATTACGACGGCAGCGAGCAGTATGGAATGGATACCCTGCGGGGCGTATACTATGACTGCATCAGCGGCCTGGTGGAGATGGCCGGTTCCTATGGCTTTGAGGGCAACCTCTGGCACAACTATCTGACCTATCTGCTGGTGAACCATGAAAATGCATTCAGCACCTCCTGCGAGATCGTGGGAAAGGTGGAGGGCAGCATCGTCGACATCGCGAGACACGATTTTGAGATTTTTCGCGGTCTTTATGCGTTTGACCTCAGGGAGATCGAGAAAAAAACCGGCATAACCGCGATGCGCTGCCTGATGGATTACCGGAATATCGACCGCAGCAGCAAGACCTTCAATAAGCGTATCCGCGACCGCATCTGCAGCCTGACGCTTTTACTGGAGCAGTCGGGAGATGTGGACGAATTTATGGAGCATATGATAGATTTTTACAAGGATTTCGGCGTCGGAAAGCTGGGGCTTCACAAGGCGTTCCGGGTGGAGCGCACCGACGGGGGCGTGGAGATCGTGCCGATCAGGAATATCGCGCATGTACATCTGGACGACCTGGTGGGCTATGAGATCGCGAAGAAGAAGCTGATCGACAACACGGAGGCGTTTGTGAGCGGGCGGAAAGCGAATAACTGCCTGCTGTTCGGCGATGCGGGCACCGGAAAATCCTCCAGCATCAAGGGCATCTTAAATCAGTATTATGAGCGCGGGCTGCGCGTCATCGAGATTTATAAGCATCAGTTCCAGGAGCTGAACGACGTGATCGCACAGATAAAAAACCGCAATTATAAGTTCATAATTTACATGGATGACTTGTCTTTTGAAGATTTTGAGATAGAATATAAGTATCTGAAAGCGGTGATCGAGGGCGGACTGGAGAAAAAGCCGGACAACGTTCTGATCTATGCGACGTCGAACCGCCGTCACCTTGTGCGGGAGAAATTCAGCGACAAGGAAGATCGCCGGGACGATCTGCATTCCTCCGACACCGTGCAGGAAAAGCTTTCCCTGGTCAACCGCTTCGGCGTGCAGATTTTCTTCTGCGCACCGGACAAAAAGGAATTTCAGAATATCGTCAGGGTGCTGGCAGAGAAAAACGGCGTTGCACTTCCGGAGGAGGAGCTTCTGCTGGAGGCGAACAAGTGGGAGCTGTCCCACGGCGGGCTTTCCGGCAGGACCGCACAGCAGTTTATCGATTATCTGCTCGGACAGATGTAAAGGCATTATATCGTAAGCAAGGAGAAAACATGACATGGCAGTGAAAATGTTTGCATCCATTGATGTGGGTTCCTACGAGGTAGGAATGAAAATCTTTGAATTTCCGGCGCGGCACGAGATGAAAGAGATCGATTGCGTGCGTTACCGGATGGAGCTTGGAAAGGACACCTTCAATACCGGCAAGATCAGCGTGAAAAAGATCGAGGAGCTCTGCAGCGTCCTGAAGGATTTTGTGCGGATCATGAACGGCTACAAGGTAACGTCATACCGTGCCTGTGCGACCAGCTCCGTGCGGGAGGCGGAAAACCGTATGCTCGTTCTGGAGCAGGTAAAGCGGGAGACGGGGCTTAACCTGGAGATCCTTGACAATTCCGAGCAGCGCTTCCTGGATTATAAGTCGATCGCGTTTGGGGAGAAGGATTTCTACAAAATCATCCAGAACGGAACCGCGATCGTGGATGTGGGCGGCGGAAGTATCCAGATCTGTCTGTTTGACAACGACAAGCTGGTGACAACGCAGAATATCCGTATGGGGCATCTGCGTATCCGTGAAAAGATGGCGGATCTCGTACGCCACACCCTTCATATGGAGGAGATGGCGGAGGAGCTTATCAACAACGAGCTTGCCAGCTTTAAAAAAATGTACTTAAAGGACCGTGAGATCAAAAATCTGATCGTTGCCGGCGACTATATCCTGGAGCTTCTCGGAAAGCCAACCGTGGACGCCGCGCAGTTTATGGAGATGTATGAACGGGTGATCGAGATGCGTCCGGAGGAGATCGCGCGCGAGTACGGCATTCCGTCTGAGAGCGCTTCCCTGGTGCTGCCGTCCGTCACCATCTACAAGCGACTGATCGAGGAGATGGGAGCGCAGACCATCTGGATGCCAGGTCTTTGCTTAAATGACGGCATTGCCTGCGATTATGCGCAGCGAAGCAGGCTGATCCGCATGGAGCATAATTTTGACGATGATATCATCGCCGCGGCGCGGATCATCGCAAAGCGCTATCAGTGCAACAAGAGCCATATCAAAAATCTGGAAAATCTGGCGCTGCCGATTTTTGACAAGATTAAAAAATTCTCCGGGCTGGACGCGCGCCAGCGGTTATTGCTGCAGATCGCGGTGATCCTGCACGGCTGCGGAAAATACATCAACCTCTCCGACGGCGCAGAGTGTTCCTACAGCATTATCATGGCGACCGAGATCATCGGGCTGTCTAATAAGGAGCGGCGCATGATCGCAAATGTGGTAAAATATAATACGCTCGATTTCACTTACGAGGATATTATGATGCAGCCGGGACTTGGGGAGAAGGAGTATCTGATCATTATGAAGCTGACGGCGATCCTGCGTGTGGCGAACGCCCTTGACCGCAGCCACAAGCAGAAATTCAGTCAGGTTCGCTTTACGCTGAAGGAAGCGGAGCTTCAGATCCACGTGGAGACGACGGAGGATATCACGCTGGAAAAGGGACTGTTTCCGCCAAAGGCAGATTATTTTGAAGAGGTATTTCATATTCGCCCGGTTATCCGGCAGAAAAAGACGATGTAGGAGGGAAAGGCAATGGATATGGATTTCACGAAACCGGAATACTATCGGAACCGGGAGGACAGCTGGATCAGCTTTAACGAGCGCGTGCTGAGCGAGGCGCGCGATAAAAGCATCCCTCTTTTTGAGCGCCTGAAGTTTTTGAGCATCACCGCGTCGAACTTTGATGAGTTTTTCATGATCCGCGTGGCTTCTCTGAAGGATATGGTGCACGCCGGTTATACAAAACATGATATTGCAGGCATGACGGCGTCCGAGCAGCTGGAGCTGATCTTAAAGCGCGTGCAGGAGGTCGTTGCGCTGCAGTATTCCACCTACAACCGCTCGCTGCTTCCGGCGCTGAAGCAGCAGGGGCTGGAGGTCGTTACGAAGCATGAGGACTTAAACCGCGAGCAGAAGGCGTATGTGGATCGCTATTTTGAGGAAAATGTTTATCCGGTGCTCACGCCGATGGCGATGGATTCCTCGCGCCCGTTTCCGCTTATCCGCAACAAGACACTGAACATCGGTGCGCTGATCTCCAAAAAGGAGGAGGGCAAAAAGGAACCCTCCATACAGTTTGCGACCGTGCAGGTGCCGTCCGTGCTCCCGCGCATCATTGAGCTGCCGAAAGAAAAGCCGGAGAAGCGTTCTGTGATTCTGCTTGAGGAGATCATTGAGCGCAACATCGGTAAGCTGTTTTTAAGCTACGACGTAGTCTGCGCGCACCCGTACCGCATCATGCGCAACGCCGATCTGACGATCGAGGAGGACGAGGCGGCGGATCTGCTCAAGGAGATCCAGAAGCAGCTCAAGAAGCGCCAGTGGGGCGAGGTCATCCGCCTGGAAGTCGAGGACGGCATGGACAAACAGCTTCTGAAGATCCTGAAAAAAGAATTCAACATTAAAGGTGACGATGTGTTCCATATCAGCGGACCGCTCGATCTCACGTTTCTGATGAAGATGTACGGTCTGTCCGGCTTCGACCATCTGAAGAACAAGCCCTACGTTCCGCAGCCGGTTCCGGCGCTGATGAACTGCAGCGATATCTTTGCGGCGATCCGCGAGGGCAATATTCTGCTGCACCATCCGTACGTGACGTTCGATCCGGTGGTGGATTTCGTGCGCCAGGCGGCAAAAGATCCGGATGTGCTGGCGATCAAGCAGACGCTCTACCGCGTCAGCGGCAATTCACCGATCATTGCTGCGCTCGCGCAGGCGGCGGAGAACGGCAAGCAGGTATCCGTTCTGGTGGAGCTGAAAGCGCGCTTTGATGAGGAAAACAATATCGTCTGGGCGAAAATGCTGGAAAAGGCGGGCTGTCATGTCATTTATGGTCTGGTCGGTTTAAAAACACACAGCAAGATCACGCTGGTAGTGCGCCGCGAAGAGGACGGCATCCGCCGGTATGTGCATCTCGGCACCGGAAATTACAACGATTCCACGGCAAAGCTCTACACGGACTGCGGTCTTTTAACGTGTGCGGAGGCGATCGGCGAGGACGCGACCGCTGTGTTTAATATGCTTTCCGGCTACTCGGAGCCGAAGCACTGGAACCGGCTTTCGCTTGCGCCGATATGGCTGCGCAGCCGTTTCGGGGAGCTGATCCGCCGGGAGACGGAGCACGCGCGGGCAGGCGAACCGGCGCATATTATTGCAAAGATGAATTCCCTGTGCGACAGGGAGATCATCGCCCAGCTCTATGAGGCGAGCGCGGCAGGTGTGAAGATCGAGCTTATTATCCGCGGCATCTGCTGCTTAAAGACCGGTATTCCGGGCGTCAGCGAGAATATCACGGTGCGCTCGATCGTCGGAAACTTCCTGGAGCATGCGCGTATTTTCTACTTCCACAATAACGGGCAGCCGGAGATCTTCATGGGCAGCGCGGACTGGATGCCGCGCAACCTCGACAAGCGTGTGGAAATCCTTTTCCCGCTGGATAACGACGAGATTAAGGAAGAGGCATTTCATATTTTAAAGATCCAGCTCGCGGACAATGTCAAGGCGCACATCCTGCAGCCGGACGGCACCTACGAGAAGATCGACAAGCGCGGAAAGGTACTTTTGTGCGCGCAGGACTATTTCTGTGAAGAGGCGGTAAAGCGGGTGGCAAAGCCGGCGGATCCGGTCCACGACCGCGTATTTATCCCGGCGGAGCCGGTGTCGGAGGAGTAAGGATATGGCAGAAATGCATTCAACGCGCAGGGTGAGCTATTACCTGAAATATATTCTGCTGTACAGCGTGCTGTTTGCCGTGGTGACAGCAGGCGTATTTCTGGTGCTGCTCGTGCAGGATAAAAGCTTTGTATGGTATTCTGACGCGGTGGCGCAATACGTGCCTCGGGCGGCTTATTTTGGAAAAAAAACGCGGGAGATTCTTGCGGGATTTCTTGATGGAAATTTTTCCATTCCCACCTACGATTTCACGCTTGGCATGGGGAACACCATTACCGTGCACCTGGAACCGCTGTACTGGCTGTTTCTGCTGTTCGACGCCTCTGACGTGGAATTTGCCTATACGTTTATATTGCTGGCGCGGTTTTACGTTGCCGGACTTTCCATGTCGGCGTTCCTGATGTACTTTAAAAAAGGATGGACGGCGGCGCTGATCGGCAGTTTTTCCTATATTTACTGCGGCTATGGGATGTGGGCGTGTATGCGGCATGCGCACTTCCTGTATGGTCTGATCATGCTGCCGCTGTGTATTCTTGCCGTGGAAGAAATCTATCAGAACAACCGCTGGTGGCTTTGCACGCTGGTTGTGTGGATCCATCTCTGGTGCGGCTATTATTTTTTCTATATCAACACGATTGCCACCGGCGTCTATTTCCTGATCCGGTTCTTTGGAAATCGTGGGCGGCGCACCTGGCGGGAATTCTGGAAGCTGGCCGGCATGATCATCGGCTCCTATCTGCTCGGCGTTCTGATCGGGAACGCTACGCTGGTGGATTCCTTTGCATCCTATCTGACGAGCGGGCGCACGGAGGCGGTGGAGTACGGCAGCAGTACGAATTTTCTTTCCTATGGATGGAAGTGGCCGATCAATTTCCTGCGCGATTTTCTGACGGCCGGACGGGGACCGGGAAACTGGCTGCGTCTGGGATATATCCCGCTGATCTACATCGGGCTGGTAGTGCTTTTCCTGCGAAAAGGAAGGAAAATCGTCAAGGCATCGGTGATCACGGGAACGATCTTCTGCATGATCCCGGCGGTGGCATTTGTGTTCAGCGGCTTCAGTAATATCAACAACCGCTGGAGCTATGTGTATTCGTTTGCGCTGTCCGTTGCACTGGCGTTTGTGATAGAGGATATCTGCGAGCTTACAAAAAAAGAGCGGCTGATCGTGGTGCTGGCGTCGCTGCCTTTCCTGGCGCTGTTTGCAGCGGAGGTGCTGTTCGCTCATGGAAAAAACCGTTATATTGCGCTGGTATCGGGTTTTGTGATGGTGCTGACGCTTGCGGTCCTGCTGTTTTTATGGCGAAAACCGGGAAAGACGCGTCTGGCAGGCGGAGCTTTGGTCGGCCTGACGGTTGTATCCCTGTGGTGCTATGGACTGGAAACCTTTGCGCCGCGAATGGGCAATTACACTGATGAATTTCCGCAGGCGGGCACGGTGGTGGACAGCATCACAAATATGCCGCTGGCAGCGATAGAGGATGTGGAGGACGACACGTTTTACCGTGCGGCTACCAGGCAGACCTACCGGCAGATACAGGGAGCTGCGCAGTTTTTGGACTACAACGGCACAGTCTGGTATTCCAGTACGACCAGCAGGATCATGCAGGATTTCTGGAGCCAGATGGGCGTCTGCACCTGGAGCGGCGTGCGCCTTCTGGGCTTTAACGGGCGCTCCTTCCTGGACACGCTGGCGTGTGTGAAATATTATGCGCTTCTGAAGGATACCGCATATGATCTGCCCTACGGTTACACAAAGATGCTGGAGACGGAGAAAAACGGCAAGACCTATGAGGTGTTTGAAAATGAGATGGCGCTGCCCATCGGCTACACGTATGACACTGTGATCAGTGAGGACGAGCTGCTCTCGTATGAGGTGCCGGCACGGCAGGAGGTGCTGATGCAGGCGGCTTCGCTGGACAGCACGGAAAGCGGAGCGGACTTTGAAACCACAGCGGCGGACGGTGATGTGCAGATCACCGGACGGACTGCAGAGATTACGGAAAAGATCTGCGAAAACGTAACGCTGGAGGAGGGAAGGATCACGATCCAGGCGTCAGAGGATGAGGAGGCTTCTCTTACCCTGAAATTTGACGGCACGGCGGATTCCGAGGTCTATCTGTATATCAAAGGGCTGCGCTATGAGGAGGGCTACAGCACATCGTTTAGCTACAGCTGCGGGGAATACAAATCCTCCTACAGCCTTCACGGTGTGGAGAATCCTTATTATTCCGGACAGAAAGCATACTTGTTCAATCTGGGATACCATAAGGAAGCCGCCGGTGAATGCAAGATTACTTTTTCCGATAAAGATACTTTGAAGTTTGACGATATTCAGATTTTCTGTCAGCCGATGGGGAATATGAGCTCCTACACGGATCATCTGAAGGAAAACTCATTGGAGAATGTGGAGGTCCTGACAAATTGCGTCAGGGGAACGATCAGTCTGGAGGAGAGGAAGCTTCTGGTGTTTTCTGTTCCGTACCAGAACGGCTGGACGGCGTATGTGGACGGACAGGAGACAGAGATCCAAAAGGCAAACCTGATGTATATGGGCATCTGGCTGGAGCCGGGAGAGCATACGATCGAGCTGCGCTACCGGATGCCGGGAATGCGGATCGGCGTCTGTGTTTCTGTTATCGCATTCGCAGTGTTTCTGTTCCTTTTGCTTGCTGCGCGCAGAAGGAGACGCGCCTGCAAGGCGGCGACGGACTTTGAATAAGAAGTAAAGAAGGAGGAAGAGAAAAAATGCTGCACAGCATCATCATTCCGTGTTATAATTCAGACAGGACGATCCGTAAGGTCGTCGAGACGACCATGGAAGAAATGGAGCGCCTTGGCAGAAACGAATATGAATTTGTGCTGGTGGATGATTATTCTCCAAATAATCCAAAGACGATAAACGAGCTGCGCGCGCTTGCAGAGGAGTATGACTGCGTGCGGGTGGTCGAGCTTGCGTTTAACAGCGGGCAGCATAATGCCGTGATGGCAGGATTGAACTATGCGGAGGGGGATATCCTGATCGCGATGGACGACGATGGGCAGACGCATCCCTCACAGCTTAAATATCTGTTTGCAGAGTTTGACAAGGGCTACGATATTGTTTATGGCTATTACGAGCAGAAAAAGCAGAGCCCGTTCCGCAATTTCGGCAGTTATGTCAATTATATGACGGTGCGCTGGCTGATCGGAAAACCAAAAGGGATGAAGACGTCGAGCTATTGGGTGATCCGCCGGTTCGTGCGGGATTCGGTGATCCGCTATGAGAGTCCGTTTACGCACCTGCAGGGACTGTTTCTGCGCACGACAAAAAATATCAGCAGCGTGCCGATCCAGCACTTTAAGCGGGAGATCGGACAGTCTAACTATACTTTGAAAAAGCTGCTTCAGCTCTGGTCGAATATTATGGGCTTTTCTGTTGTGCCGCTGCGGGTGGCGACGAGGCTCGGATGTCTGTTCTCGATCCTGGGACTGGTCGGGGTGATCGCCGTCTTTATCAACAAGGCGATCCATCCGGCGGTTCCGATCGGATGGTCAACTATGGTAGCCGCGGTGTGTTTTTTCTCCGGCGTGATATTGCTGTTTATGGGTCTGATCGGGGAGTACATCGGCAGGATGTTTCTTGTGATACAGCGGTCGCCGCAGTTTGTGGTGCGAAAGGTTTACGGACGGAAAGGAAAGAGAGGAACGAACGATGAAGAAAATTATGATTCTGGGCGCGGGGATATATCAGGTGCCGCTGATCCAGACGGCGAAGCGTCTGGGGATTTATTCCATCGCGGTTAGTATACCGGGAAATTATCCGGGTTTTGCATATGCAGATAAGGTGTATTATGAAAATACGACGGACTGGGAGAAGATCCTGGAGATCGCGAAGGAAGAAAAGATTGACGGGATCGTGACGGCGGGAACGGACGTTGCCGTTATCACGATCGGAAAGGTCTGTGATGCCCTGGGACTTTGCGGGCTTTCCTGCCGCGGAGCGACCATTGCGACGAACAAGCTTCTTATGAAAGAGGTCTATGAGAAGCACGGCGTGCGGACGGCGAAGTACCGTAAGATCGCCTTTGACGCGCCGGACGTCTATGAGAAGATAGACGAGCTTTCTCTGCCGTTGATCTTTAAGGCAGTCGATTCCTCCGGAAGCCGCGGCATCACGCGGGTGAACCGCCGCGAGGAGTTTGCCGGGGCGATCGCGCTGGCGAAGAAATATACGAAGAAGGATTATTTTATCGTCGAGGAGTTTATCGAGGGCGAGGAGTTTGGCGCGCAGGCGTTTGTTTACCAGGGGAAGGTGCAGTTTATCATGCCGCACGGCGATTATGTGTTCCACGGGGACACCGGCGTACCGATCGGACACTTTGTGCCTTACGAGCTGGACGAGGCGGTCATTGAGGACGCCAAGGAGCAGCTGCGGATGGCGATCGAGGCGATGGAGCTGGACAACTGTGCGATCAATGCGGATTTTATCCTGAAGGATAACAAGACGTATGTGCTGGAGATCGGCGGACGTTCCGGCGCGACCTGCCTGGCGGAATCCGTTTCCATCTACTATGGCTTTGATTATTATGAAAAAATTCTCCGGGCGGCGCTCGGAGAGCAGGATCTGGATTTTACGGGCGATGCGAAGGTGCCGAATGCCAGTCATCTGCTGATGAGCGACAGGGACGGCGTGATCCGTTCCATCGTCAACCGCAACGAAGAAAACCCGGATATTTACGAGATTTTATTTGATCATGAGGTGGGCGAGAGAGTAGAAAAATTCCGCATCGGGCCTCATCGGATCGGTCACGTCGTCACCAAAGGCGAGACGCTGGAAAAGGCGGTGGAGCTGCTGCATGAGGCGATGGGAAAGATACAAATTGAGGTAGAGTAAATTTGCTGTTATTTTTTCAATAATTTCAGAATACCAAAACACTGCGGCAGCAGGAACTTTGCTGCCAGCAGTACGCCTGCCGCCAGCACGCCGTAGCGGATAAGTGAAGGGCAGGCAAAGAGCAGCATACTTGCGCAGCAGAGTGCGAAGTAAGCGAGTGAGACGGCGACGGTCTTTTTGATGGGAATAATGAGCGCGCCGGTCAGACGGTATTCCATAAAGCTCTGTACGAGCAGCAGAACGAAGTAGCTGAACGCCGTCGTGTAAGCGGCGGCGCGATAGCCGAAGCTTTTGATGCAGACGTAATTTAAAATCACGTTGAGCAGCATGGTGCCGACGGTGGCGGCCGCCACATAGCCGGTTTTTTTATGATAATTTTCTACGGCGGTATAGCTGTAGCTGTAGAAACGGAACAGCGTGCCGGTCAGCATGGGCGCTGTCAGATAGATGCAGTCGCGGTATTCGCTGCTTCCGAGGATCGCCACGATCTCCGGCGCGAGCAGCACCAGAAACCAGGAAAGCATTCCAAAGCCGTGCATGAGAATGGTCCACGGTTTTTCCACATCCTTCGTTTCCTTTCGGGAAATCTTTTCGTAAAGCCAGGGAAGCCAGGCGTTCCAGACAGAATCCTCCAGAATCCATATAATATAAGAAACGGTTGTGCCGAGCGCAAGGATGGCAACCTCTTCTTTGCCGATCAGGTGACGCACCATGATGCGGTCCGACTGATTCATGATCTGGATAGAGATCGCCTCTGGGATCAGCGGCAGGGAAAACAGCAGCGCATATCTCCAGTGTGCGCGGGAGTACGCCTTTTTTCCCTGAAACAGCAGTACGGCGGCAATAATGATCCCAGCGATGATAAACGGCACATAGTAGCCGATTACGCGCAGGGAGACGAGCGCGTCGGTATGCCCCGTTTCTCTTCCGATCCAGATCAGCAGGATGGACAAAAGCGTGGCGGGAATGACAGTCACCGCCGTCACGGCGGTGCTTACCTTATAACGCATCAGCTGCTTTTCGCGGCGCTGCATAAACATGATCGCCGTGTGGGCGAAGGTATAGAGAAACGCTGTGTAAAACATCAGATCATTCATGTCGCAGAAAATCTTCACCGGTTCCTTAAAAAAAAGACAGACCAGAAAACAGAACCCGATGGAGAGATAGGAGAGCATGGATGTACACGACACAAATTCATTGTAGTTTTCTCCCGTGTCATATTTCGCGCGCTCCACGCTGCGGTACAGGTTCAGTGAAAAAACCGGACCGATGATCAGCAGCCACGATTCATAGAGCCGGATGTCGCTGTACTGCGCTTTCGACAGAAGCCGTGTGAGGATCGGTGTTGTCAGAAAGGTAATTCCGCGCACGAGAAGCTGTGCAAAAATATAGAATAGTCCGGCTTTTAAGGCAAGTCGGTTTAAGGTGCTTTGTTCTTTGTGGGATGCGGATGGTTTTTGTGCATTCATGCCGTACATTTCTCTTTCTGCCCCGGACGGGCGTAAAGTATTTGCCGCGGATGCCGTCATGGATACCGGGCCTGATGGTAAGAGTATAGCAGAAAAAAGCACGGATAGCAATGTGTCGGAGAATTTTTTGAAGAAACAAAAGAAACAAAATTGTAACAATTTTGAAATAAATACTTCCCATTTGTTAAAAAATATGTTATGATATCTTTCGGGAGAGTCCAATACCCGCCTCACGGGGCGGAAAGAACAGGCGGGGTCATGTCCGTGGCCTGCTGTGGGGGATTTGACTGAGAAAGCTGCAAATTGGGAGGAACAGACATGGTTCATAAGAAAAAATCCGCAGTCAGAGTTATGATGGCATTATTTGCGGCGCTGATGCTCTGGACAGGACTGGCGGCGTTTGCACAGGCAGCGAAAAAACCTTCGGCGCCTGCGCAGGTAAAAAACGTGAAGGTGACGGCATCCGGCACCAGCAGTCATAAGATTACCTGGAAAAAGGTGAGCGGTGCAACCGGCTATCAGATCTTCTGCCGCGATTACTCGACCGGCAGCAAGCTGTACAAGCGTGTAAAGACGATCAGCGGCGCGTCCAGGACGAGCTGTACGATCAGCGGCAGAAAGCAGGGCAAGGCTTATGCTTACGTGGTGCGCGCCTATAAGAAAAACTCAGTCGGCGTTGCCTACGGAAAGCTGTCAGGTATCGCTTACGGGTTTATTAAGAAGACGACGACAAAGAAACCGGCCACCGGAAACAATTCCGGTACGAACGGCGCTGCCGCTTCTTCAGGCATTATCCAGAACCCGACCACAAAACAGAAATATCAGAAGGTATTTGGAAATGCAAATCTGAGTATGCGTTATCCGGGCGGGTATTACACCTCGGCGTCTCAGGCTAAGAAAAATATGAAATCCATCACAGTAAAAACCTGGGATTTCAAGAACGGCAGGAGCGGAGCGAAGTATACACGCACATGGACGATCATGGTGCATAAAAATCTCGCGGCGACGGTTCAGCAGATTTTTAAAGAGATCTACAACAACTCTGAAAAATTCCCGATCCATGAGCTGGGCGGGTATGACTGGAGAGGCGGTCATTCCGAGCACAACACCGGGACTGCGATCGACATTAACTGGACGGAAAACTACATGGTCAACATCGCGACAGGGGCTATCACAGCCGGAAAATACTGGAGGCCGGGCAAAGATCCTTACTCCATACCGAAAAACGGCGTTGTTGCGAAAATATTCAAGAAGTACGGCTTCAGCCAGGGCGACTGGGGAAACAGCAAGGATTACATGCACTTCTCATACTTTGGCACCTAGCAAAGCCGTGCAAATCGTCAAAAAACACCGGGAAGCAAGCGCAGGCCTGAGTTCCCGGTGCTTTTTTCGCCGAAAATGATTGACAAACATTTTGATTGGTGGTAGCGTATTAATCATAAATATTCAAGTATATTTATTCAAAATTATGCAGGAGGATGAGTATTATGAAAAAATTAACAGCAGCTTTACTTGCAGGCGCTATGGCGATGTCTTTTGGCTTTACCGCTATGGCAGAGGAGGGCGGCGTTCTGGTGATGGCTACCAACGCAGAATTCCCGCCGTATGAGTATCACGAGGGTGACGAGATCGTCGGCATCGACGCGGAGGTCGCGGCTCTGATCGCAGAGGAGCTTGGCATGACACTGGAGATCGAGGATATGGCGTTTGATTCCGTGCTGGCAGCCGTTCAGTCCGGCAAGGCGGATATCGGTATGGCAGGTCTTACCGTTACGGAGGACCGTAAGCTGTCCGTAAACTTCACAGACTCTTATGCAACCGCTACGCAGGTGATCATTGTAAAAGAGGACAGCGAGATCGCAAGCCCGGATGATCTTGGCGGAAAGACGGTCGGCGTACAGCTCGGCACCACCGGCGACATCTATGTAAGCGATGAGGAGGATGTTACCGTAGAGCGTTACAACAAGGGCTTTGAGGCAGTGCAGGCGCTGACACAGGGCAAGATCGATGCGGTTGTTATCGACAGCGAGCCGGCAAAGGTATTTGTATCTGAGAACGAGGGCATCAAGATCATCGACGAGGCATATACCGATGAAGAATATGCGATCGCTATCGCAAAGGATAACGACGAGCTTTTGGAGAAGGTAAATACCGCGCTCAACACACTGAAGGAGAACGGTGCATTCCAGGAGGTTGTTGACAAATATATCAACGAAGACAGCGGCGAGGACGAGACAGAAGCTGCAGCGGAGGAAGCAAAGACCGAGGCAGTAACGGAAGCCGCAGAGGCAGAAACTGAGGCTGTTACAGAATAATGCTGCAGAATTTATACGACCGGTTTTATTTAAATTTTATAGCGGATAACCGCTGGAAATATCTTACGAACGGCTTAAAGACCACCCTGACGGTGACGGTCTTTGCCGTTCTGATCGGTATCGCGCTTGGCTTTCTGGTAGCGGTGGTGCGTTCCACCTACGATAAGACGAAAAAGCTGAAGGTGCTGAATGCGCTCTGTAAGCTGTATCTCACGGTCATTCGCGGGACGCCAGTGGTTGTCCAGCTTCTGATCATTTATTTCGTTATTTTTGGTTCCGTTAAGATTGACAAGACCTTTGTAGCGATTCTGGCGTTTGGCCTGAATTCCGGGGCATACGTGGCGGAGATCATCCGAAGCGGTATCATGTCCATCGACAACGGGCAGTTTGAGGCGGGCAGAAGCCTCGGCTTCAATTATGCGCAGACAATGATCTATATTGTTCTGCCGCAGGCATTCAAAAACGTGCTTCCGGCGCTTGGCAACGAGTTTATCGTTCTTTTAAAGGAGACCTCCGTTGCCGGTTATATCGCGCTGGAGGATCTCACAAAGGGCGGAGATATTATCCGAAGCCGCACCTACGATGCGTTCATGCCGCTGATCGCAGTGGCGCTGATCTATCTGGTGATGGTGCTTGCGTTCAGCAAGCTCCTGAGTATTCTGGAGAGGAGGCTGCGCAACAGTGAACGGTAACGAACCCCTGATCCGGGTGGAAGATCTGAAAAAAGAGTTTGTCGGTGTACACGCGTTAAACGGCGTGTCGACCGAGATCCAGAAAGGGGAGGTTGTGTTTGTGGTCGGACCGTCCGGTTCCGGCAAAAGCACCTTCCTGCGCTGTCTGAACCGTCTGGAGGATCCGACGGGCGGGCACATTTATTTTAACGGCGTCGATCTGATGGACAAAAATGTCAACATCAATCTTCATCGTCAGAAGATGGGGATGGTGTTCCAGCATTTTAATCTGTTCCCGCACATGACAGTCCTGAAAAACATGACGATCGCGCCGATGAAGCTGCAGGGCGTCGGCAAAGAAGAGGCGGAGAGCGAGGCGATGAAGCTTCTGGCGCGCGTCGGGCTTGCCGACCGTGCAAACGCGTATCCGAGCCAGCTTTCCGGCGGACAGAAGCAGCGTGTCGCGATCGTGCGCGCGCTCTGTATGAAACCGGAGGTGCTGCTGTTTGACGAGCCGACCTCGGCGCTCGACCCGGAAATGGTCGGCGAGGTGCTGCAGGTTATGGGAGAGCTTGCCCGCGAGCATATGACGATGATCGTCGTCACCCATGAGATGGGCTTTGCAAAAGAGGTGGCGGACCGCATCCTCTTTATGGCGGACGGGCATATTCTGGAGGAGGCAGCTCCGGCAGAATTTTTCGGAAATCCGAAAAACGAGCGCTTAAAAGCATTTTTAAGTAAAGTTATTTAAGTATAGCAGAGCCGGGATGAAAGATGCCCGGCTCGTATTATTTTTTACAGGATCTGCTCGCACCTGAATCGCATTCTCACGTCTCAGACCCACAGGACTGGCTTCGCGGCGTAGCAGGTGTTTGGGGCTGACGTGAGCAGCAGCGCAGTCATGTCGAAACACGCGAAAAAAATTACTTGCAATGCCGCCCCGAAATATATATGATAGATGAGGACGGGAGCGATGAAAAAAATGCCGCCGTCTGAAAAATGAGAGAGCGAAGAAAGAAGAGACATTCATTATGACATACGAGGAAGCGGTAAGCTATATCGAGAGCGTTCCGAAGTTTACGAAAAAAAACAAGCCGGAGAACACGGTTGAGATGATAGAGCGGCTGGGACGGCCGGAGCGGAAAATGAAGGTGATCCATGTGGCGGGTACGAACGGCAAGGGGTCTGTCTGCGCGTTTCTGTCGTCTATGCTGACAGCGGGCAGAAAGAAAACCGGGCTGTTTATTTCCCCGCATCTGGTAAAGATAAACGAGCGTTTTCAGATCAACAATGTACCGGTCACCGATGAGGAATTTCTTTCGACATACGAAAAGGTCTGGCAGGTGATCCGGGAAATGCAGGCGGATGGCTTTGCTCATCCGGCGTATTTTGAGATCCTCTTTGCGGTCTGCCTGGTGCTGTTTGAACGGCATGAGGTGGAATACGCCGTGCTGGAGACGGGGCTTGGCGGCAGGCTGGACGCCACCAATATCGTGGAGCATCCGCTGGCGTGTGTGATTACCAGCATCAGCCTCGACCACACGGAGATCCTCGGAGATACCATAGAGCAGATCGCGCAGGAAAAGGCGGGCATCATTAAGGCGGGCGTGCCAGTGATCTACGACGGGTGCCGCGGTACGGCGGCGGAGGCGGTGATCCTGGGCAGGGCGCAAAAGATGCACGCTCCGGCGGTGGGGCTGCACAGGGAGATGTACGAAATTTTGGATAAAACCGATAAAAGCATTGATTTTGAGCTGGATGCCCTGTATTATGAGAAGAGGAAGATCACGGTGCCCTACCCGGCTCCGTATCAGGCGGAGAATGCGTCGCTGGCGCTCCTGGCAATGGAAGCGGTCGATCCGGAGCATAAGATTCCCTGCGATGTGCGCCTGCAGGCGATGGCGGATACGCACTGGCAGGGGCGCATGGAGACTATTTTGCCGGGCGTGATCGTGGACGGCGCGCACAATGAGGACGGCGTGCGCGAATTTGTGCGTACTTTAAACGGCGTACAGGAGGGAAGGCGGATCGTGTTGCTTTTTTCCGCGGTGGTCGAGAAAAACTACGAGCAGATGATCAGAACCATCTGTGAGACCGGCAGGCTTTCTGAGGTTGTCGCCACGCAGATCGAGGGGAAGCGCATCGTTCCGGCGGGGGAGCTTGCCGGGATATTCCGGAAATATACAGATGCAGAGGTGACAGCGGAAGAGGACATCGGCAAGGCTTTTGAGACGGCGCTCGCAAAGCGGGGAGACGGGCTTTTGTTCTGCGTCGGCTCATTGTATCTGGTCGGGGAAATCAAAGCACTCATAGAGGAGAGGAATACATGATTAATTACGAAGAGGAACTGAAGAAATTTCATCCGAGCCTGGATGTAAACGAGGCGGAGGATGCTATTTACAAGCGCGACTTCACAGATATCACCGATATCCTGAAGGAAATGCTGCAGGAAGAAAAGAACAAGCACAGATAAGGGGGCGGTCGTATGAGATGTATTTACTGCGGCACGCCGTTATCTTCCATAGATTACTGCAGCGGCTGCGGAGCGGATGTCACGATCCTCAAAAGGGTGGTGCGGATTTCCAATCTGCTGTACAACGAGGGGCTTGAGAAGGCAAGCGTCCGCGACCTTTCCGGAGCGGTGTCCTGTCTGAAGCGAAGCCTGAAATTTAATAAAGAAAACATCGACGCCAGAAACCTGCTCGGTCTTGTTTACTATGAGATCGGCGAGGTGGTTTCCGCACTCAGCGAGTGGGTCATCAGCAAAAATATCATGCCGGAGAATAATGCGGCGAACCTTTACATAAGCAGGCTTCAGTCGAATAAAAACAAGCTGGACGTCATTAACCAGACGATCCATAAATACAATCAGGCGCTGCAGTACTGCCGCCAGGGTGACGACGATATGGCAGTCATCCAGCTGAAGCGTGTGCTGACGCAGAATCCGAATCTGATCAAGGGCTACCATCTGCTTGCGCTGGTTTATCTGAAGCAGGAGGAGTATGAGAAAGCGCGAAGACTGCTGAAGAAGGCGTCGCAGATCGACGCGACCAACACGACGACGCTGCGCTATCTCAATGAGGTGGAGGAGGCGACAGGCGTTGCCACCAATCTCGGCAAAAAGAAGTACCGTCGGCGGGTAACGCCGCTGGACGAGCGGGAAGAAAAGAAATTCCTCGGTCCGGTCAGATATATGAGCGGCAATGATACGATCATTCAGCCAACCACGTTCCGCGACAGCTCATCCGCGGCAACGTTTCTGAATATTTTGCTTGGCTTTGTCTTGGGAGCTGCGCTGATCTGGTTTCTGGCGATCCCGTCGAACACGAAAAAGATAAACCAGAGCGCCAATCAGCAGGTGACGGACGCCAACACAAAGCTGGCGGCGGAGAGCGCGAAGGTGGACACGCTGGAGGAGGAGATCGCGGGCTATCAGGCGCAGATCGACGAGGCCACAAGCACGATGGAGGCTGCCCAGAGCAAGGCGGACGGCTATGACCAGCTCCTGTCTGCGGCGGCAAAATTCCTGTCGGGCGACCAGAACGGCGCTGCCACGGAGCTTGCCGGGGTGGAAGCGGACAGTCTGGAGGGCAACGGCAAGACGCTTTACGATACGATTATGACGAGCGTGAAGTCCACGATCTACGAGTCGCAGTACGCCGAGGGCGCGACTGCCTACGCGCAGGGCGATTACAGCACTGCGGCAGAGAAGCTTAAACAGGCAACGGAGACGGACGATACACAGTATGACGCATGGTATTATTTAAGCTTTGCCTACTACAATCTCGGCGATACGGAAAACGCGGACAAGACGTTTGCCCAGACGATACAGAAATTCCCGGCACAGGCGCAGGCGGCAAACCTGTCGCAGTATGTCAGCGACCAGTCGGTGCTGACCAATACCGGCACGGCGGATACAGGAGAGACGCAGGCGGAGACAAATGCGGACGGTACGCCGGCGGCAGAGACAAACGCAGACGGCACGCCGGTGTCGGAAACCAACGCGGACGGGACATCGGTGGATGGCACGCAAAACTGGTAAGCGTACCCAGGAAAGGCGGACGGCGCAGACCGGAAGCCGGGACAAAAACAAAAGAGAAGGCTCGAAGCAGGGACTCGGAAGGAAAACCTTCCGGGTCCTTATTGTATAGATAGGAGTCATGGAAAGCACGAAAAATCGATGAAGGCTCATTTATCGGGCAGCTCATAGATAAAGAAAGGGGAGGATAGAGGATGGAGGACTTTTTTAAAATTAACGGGACGGATCTGACGGTGCTTCTTCCGGCGGAGCTGGACCATCACAATGCGGAAAAGATCAAGCGCGGATCGGACCGGCTGATACAGAGCTGCAATATCCGGCGGATCATTTTTGATTTCCGGAAGACAAGCTTTATGGACAGCTCCGGGATCGGACTGATCATGGGACGCTACAAAAATATGCGGTTTATGGGCGGCGCAGTGGCGGCGGTTCATGTAAACGAACGGATCTTGCGGATTCTCACGCTGTCCGGCATTTACAAGGTGATCGATATTTATGAGGGACTGCCGGAGCAGTCGCAAATGTTTTGAGGGGGAAGCATATGGAACAGACGAATGAAATGATGATTGAATTTGACAGCCGCTCCTGCAATGAGAGCTTTGCGCGCGTGGCGGTGGCGGCATTTATGACGCAGTTAAATCCCACGCTGGAGGAGGTGGCGGACGTCAAGACGGCGCTCTCGGAGGCGGTGACGAACGCGATCGTCCACGGCTATGAAAATGAGGTGAAAAAGGTGACGGTTTCCTGCAGCATCAGCGGGCAGGTGCTCACCCTCACCGTGTCGGATAAGGGCGTCGGAATTGCCGATATCGCAAAAGCGATGGAGCCGCTGTTTACGACCAAGCCGGACACCGAGCGCTCCGGCATGGGCTTTGCCTTTATGGAGGCATTCATGGACGACGTGCAGGTGGAATCGACCGTCGGCGAGGGAACAGCGGTGACGATGAAAAAGCGCATTGGCAGGACCCCGAACGAATATCATGATTGAAAGGAAGTCTTAGATGGAGCACACCCAATGGTTAATTGAGAAAGCGCACCAGGGGGATAAAGCTGCAAGAGAACAATTAGTGGAGGAAAATCTGGGACTTGTTTTCACCATCGCGAAGCGCTTCGCCGGCAGGGGGACGGACGATGAGGATCTCTTTCAGATCGGCAGTATCGGGCTTTTAAAGGCGATCGATCATTTTGATCTGTCCTACGGTGTGAAATTTTCCACCTATGCTGTGCCGATGATCGCCGGGGAGATCAAACGCTTCCTGCGGGACGACGGGATGCTGAAGGTCAGCCGCTCCTTAAAGGAGACGGCATATAAGACGGCGTCCGCGCGGGAGAGCCTGGAAAAGCGGCTTGGGCGCGAGCCGACGGTGGAGGAGCTGTCAGAGGAGATCGGAATCTCCCGCGAGGACATTGTGCTTGCGATGGAGGCGGCATCGGAGGTGGAATCGCTGCACCGCCCGGTCTATCAGGGAGACGGTACGGAAATTTATCTGGAGGACCGGATCGAGGAAAAGGAAAATATGAACGAAAAGGTGCTCGACAGCATGGTGCTGACGGAGGTGATGGAGACGCTGGAGCCGGAGGAGCAGTTTCTTATCATTATGCGCTATTTTAAAGATCAGACGCAGTCGCAGGTGGCGGAGATGCTCGGAAGGACACAGGTGCAGGTATCGCGCCTGGAAAAGAAGATTTTGAAAAAAATGCGCGACGCTCTTCAATAAACGGTATATTTTCTGTTGTTTTGCGGATACTAGCAGAAAAGTAATGGAGATCACCCACAGGAGGAACGGACGTGGATACGTTATATCTGAAAATAGACGAAAATGTCGGGGTACATGACCGCCGTGTTTTTTTAAAAGACATTGCCCAGATTTCCTGCAGTAATAAGGAGATCGAGGCGCGGGTAAAGACGATGCTTTTCCCGGAGGCGGTCGGCAGGGAGCCGGGGCGCTATGTGAAATCGGTGATGGAGGTGATCGCCTGCATCCAGAAGGAATTTCCCAGTCTGGAGATCAACAATATCGGCGTACCGGATTTTATCATCACTTACGAGAAACAGAAACAGCCCGCAGATGCGGTGAGCTGGCTGAAAACGGCGGCGGTCTGCGTGCTGTGCTTTTTCGGAGCCTCCTTTTCGATCATGACGTTCAACAATGACGTGTCGATCACCGAGCTGTTCGGGCAGGTGTACGAGCTGTTTACCGGGCAGACCTCGGACGGCTTCACGGTCCTGGAGCTGTCATATTCCCTGGGGCTGGGGCTTGGCATCATCGTATTTTTCAATCATTTTGCGGGAAAGAAGCTGACGGCGGACCCGACGCCTCTGGAGGTGCAGATGCGCACCTATGAAAACGATGTGAACGATACCATCATCGAGGCCAGCCGTCACGTGCCGAAAAACGAGCGAAAGACCACGCAGAGCAGCGGAAAGGGGATCACGGGATGATGCGCACGGGACTTTTGATCCTGATCGGAGCGGGCGGCGGCGTCCTGGTGGCGGCGGGCGTGGTCGCGCTGCTTGTCGGACTTGGCATCATCACGCGGTTTGCCGGGATCTCACGCACGGCTGTCCACACAAAGCTCTATGAGAGCATGATCCTGCTGGGCGCCGTTTATGGAAATATGTTTACCGTTTACGGCATGACCATTTTTAAGGGCAGGCTGATGCTGGCGGTGCTGGGACTTACGGCGGGCATGTACGTGGGCGCCTGGATCATGGCGCTGGCGGAGGTGATCAACATTTTCCCGATCGCGGCACGGCGCATCGGGCTTGCGAAGGGGATCAGTGTCATCGTGATCTTTCTGGCGCTTGGCAAGACGATCGGAAGTCTATTATATTTTTATATGGGGTGGTAGCATGGCAGATATCTTAAAAGAACAGAAAAACAAAGCATATAACGACTACGTGAAAAAGGTGACGCCCACGCACAGCCTCTGGAGCAATATGTGGCACGCCTTTGTGACGGGCGGCGCGATCTGCGCCCTGGGGCAGTTCATCATCAACATGGCGATGAATCTGGGCGCCGACAAGAAGCTGGCGGGTACCTGGTGCTCGGTGCTGCTTGTGCTCATCTCCGTTATTCTGACGGGCTGCGGCATCTACCAGCGGCTGGCAAAATTCGGCGGAGCCGGAACGCTTGTGCCGATCACCGGATTTGCAAATTCCGTGGCGGCTCCGGCGATCGAATTTCAGAAGGAGGGGCAGGTGTTCGGCATCGGCTGCAAGATTTTTACCATCGCCGGACCGGTGATCCTCTACGGCATATTTTCCGGCTGGGTGCTGGGGCTGATTTATTGGGTAATCCTTAACTTTTTATAAAAAATAAGCTTGTACTTCCTTCTTCTATTCTGCTATAATTAATAATTAGCGAGCAGATGAAGGAGTGATAAGAAAAATGTTAGTGTTGTTTTTTCTGGTCTGGATCATTTTCAATGGAGCGATTACCGCTGAGATCGTTGTGTTCGGCGCGGTGATTGCTCTTTTCGTGTTTGCTTTTATCTGTAAATTTATGGATTACAGCATACATAAGGAAATCATCCTGTACAAAAAGAGCGGTTATTTTCTATGGTACATAGGGACGCTGATCGTGGAGATCGTCCGCGCAAACATTGCCGTCATCCATCTGATCCTGTCGCAGCGGGAGATCGTGGAGCCGGTGATGGTCACATTCCGGACAAGCCTGAGATCGCGGGCGGCGCGTGTGATACTTGCAAATTCCATCACTCTGACGCCGGGAACGATCACCGTATCTCTGCAGGAGGACCGCCTGGTGGTGCATTGTCTTGACAAGAGCCTGGCGGAAGGGATGGAGGATTCCGTTTTCGTGAAAATGCTGGAGAAGCTGGAAAGGACGGGTGAGTGATATGGCTTTGATGCAGGCGTATGCATGGGTGTTCGACATTGCTCTGATCGTTCTTGCGGTCATGGCGGTGCTCTGTCTGATCCGCGCGATCATCGGACCGACGATCGCCGACCGTCTTGTGGCGGTAAATATGCTGGGCACGATGGTTATGGTAATTATTTCCATCCTTGCCCTGCGGTTAAATGAGGGATATCTGGTGGATATCTGTCTGATCTACGCGATGATCAGCTTCCTGGCGGTCGTCGTGCTGACGAAGGTCTATACCGGCGTTTACCTGGAGCGGCGCGACCACGGCAGAAGGCTCAGGGAAATGGAAGAAAAAGAAGAGCAGAGTGCAGAAGGGGAGGAAGAGCATGGTAATTCTTAAATGGACACAGTTTATTCTCGGCACCGGGATGCTGCTTCTCGGACTGTTCACGTTTGTTGTGCAGATCCTCGGCGTGTTTAAATTCAAGTACGTGCTGAACCGGATGCACGCCGCGGCGATGGGCGATACCCTTGGCATCGGCATCTCGCTGATCGGTCTGATGATTCTCTCCGGGTTCAACTTTACCACTCTGAAGATGGGACTGGTGGTCGTATTTCTGTGGTGCGCATCTCCGGTATCCTCGCATCTGATCTCTAGGCTGGAGGCGACCACAAACCCGCACCTGGACAATTACTGCGAGGTTTCCGACGAGATAAAGGAATACCTTGAGGAAGAAAATAACGAAGCAAAGGAGGAAGCGTGATGCAGATTTTTCAGTATATATTGCTTGGTTTTCTGATCGTCTGCGCGATCTCGGTGAGCTTTTCCAAAAGCCTCCTGAATTCCATCCTGATCTACATGTCCTACAGTCTGATCATGTCGATCATCTGGATCCTGCTGGAATCCCCGGATCTTGCAATCACCGAGGCGGCTGTGGGAGCGGGCGTCACCAGTCTTTTGTTTTTTGTGACATTGAAGAAAATCCACGCGATGGGAGAGGAGGACGATAAGGAAGATGAGTAAGAAGATTTCCGAGGAAGAATACAAAAAACGGCTCCTGGTCCGTATGCGCGGGTGGATCAGCGGCGAGAAGGATCCCTACCTCGACAACGTTGAGATCGTGCCGCAGCAGGAGTACATACCGAATGAAAAGAAATTACGGCGCTATCGGAGGGATCACGACAAGGTGATCGACAGGGTGTACGATACTGAGCACAACCCGATCTACCGCTTTTTCCAGCGCTTTTACAGGGCGGCGGCGCTGATCTGCTGTCTGCTTCTGATCACGATCCTGCTGGTCGAGGTGTCCTACCTTCCGCCTGTGGGAAGCGATCATAACCCGACCAACAACGAGGTGGCGGCGAAATACATTGAGGACGGTCTGCAGGACACCGGGGCGGTCAATATCGTCACCGGCATGATCCTCGACTACCGTGCATTCGATACCTTCGGCGAGTCAAACGTGCTGTTTATCGCGACCTGCACGGTGCTGATCCTGCTGCGCAACGATAAGAAAAAGGGCAGGGAGAGCGCGGAGGAGGAAGAAAAACGCGACAGCTTCTATGAGCCGAAGAACGACACCATCCTGCAGGGCATCGCTTCCGTGCTGGTGCCGATCATCGTTATTTTCGGCATCTACGTGATCTTAAACGGACATCTGTCTCCGGGCGGCGGCTTTTCCGGCGGCGCGATCATCGGCGCCGGCCTGATCCTCTACCTAAACGCCTTTGGTTTTAAAAAGACAGAACGGTTCTTTACGGAGAAAACCTACAAGTGGGTGAGTTTTTCGGCGCTGACCTTTTACTGTCTGGCCAAAAGCTACTCCTTCTACACCGGCGCGCACCATCTGGAGAGCGGGATCCCGCTCGGCACACCGGGCGCGATTTTGAGCAGCGGACTGATCCTGCCTTTAAATATCTGCGTGGGACTGGTCGTCGCCTGCACGATGTACGCATTCTTTGCACTGTTTCGTAAGGGAGGTTTTTAGCATGATCGGTTCAAACTTTATGGCAAATATGGGAGAGGAGATCGCGATGATCCTGTTCGGGATCGGATTCGCAAACCTGCTCCTTCAGAAAAATCTGATCAAGAAGATCATCGGTCTGAATATCATGGACACGGCGGTGTACCTGTTTCTCGCGGAAAAGGGCTATATTTCCGGACGCGTGGCTCCGATCGTAGTGAACGGCGTGCAGGAGGTCGAGGCGTATATCAACCCGATCCCCAGCGGCCTTGTGCTGACGGGCATCGTGGTATCCGTCTCCGTCACGGCGCTGATGCTTTCCCTGACGGTGCGGCTTTATAAGCGCTATCACACGCTGGATCTGGATGAGATTTCCTCCCGGCTGAAAAAGGAGGGACTGTGATGGCGTTTGTACAGAATGTCCCCTTCTTTTCTATCATGATCTCCATGTTTTCCGGTATAATATCCTCTGTTCTGCCCGGAAAATATGCAAAGTGGCTGAACACGGCAGTGATCACGGTTATCGGGGTGATGTCGGCGTGGCTTCTGGGCTACATGATAGAGGTGGGCGGAAGCTATACCTTTATGATGGGACACTTCCCGGCTCCCTGGGGCAACGAGATCCGCGCGGGCGCGCTGGAGGCGGCGATGGCGCTCGCCTTCTGCATGGTTATGCTGCTCTCGATGCTCGGCGGCAGAAAAAAGCTGGACGATGAGGTGGAAAAGAGCAAGCACAACATTTACTATATCCTGACGGACCTTCTTTTAAGCTCCCTGCTGGCGCTGGTCTACACAAACGACCTGTTTACGGCGTATGTGTTTGTCGAGATCAACACGATCTCCGCCTGCGGTCTGATCATGATCCGCCAGAACGGAAGAACGATCGAGGCGGCGGTGCGCTACATGATCATGAGTCTTTTAGGCTCCGGACTGCTGCTCATGGGCATCTGTATGCTTTATGACCTGACCGGGCATCTGCTGATGTCCAACATCAAAGAGCAGGTGGAGACAATCATGGCAGCGGGAACCTACCGCATCCCGATGATCATCACCATCGGTCTGATCACGGTCGGTCTTTCCATCAAGAGCGCCCTGTTCCCGTTCCATTCCTGGCTGCCGGACGCCTACGGCTACTCGACAGTTTCCTCGGCGGCGATGCTGTCCAGCCTGGTGTCCAAGGGATATATTTTCCTGCTGATCAAGATATTCTATCGTGTGATCGGCTTTGACATTATCTGCGAAAGCAAGATTCTGAACGTGCTGTTTGTGTTCGGCCTCTGCGGCATGATCTTCGGCTCCGTGAGCGCGATCATGGAAAAGGACATCCGCAGGATGATCGCCTTTTCGTCGGTGGCGCAGATCGGCTATATCTACATGGGCTTTGGACTTGGAACAACAGAAGGTATGGTGGCAAGCATCTTTCATATCCTGGCGCACTCCGCCACGAAGTCGCTGCTGTTTATCTCGGCGATCGGGCTTACGGATGTGTCGGCGGGTAGCCGCAGCTTCTTCGCGCTGACGGGCGCGGGCTACCGTAACAAGATCGCGGGCGTCGGCTTCACGGTCGGCTCGCTCTCGATGGTCGGTGTGCCGATCTTTGCCGGGTTTGTGAGCAAGCTTCTGTTCGCGGAGGCGGCGGTGCTGCATCCGACCATGAAGATGCTGCCGACGCTGATCGTTCTGGCGATCAGTACGATCTTAAATGCGATTTATTTCTTAAAGACGGTTATCCGCATCTACGTGCCGGAAAAGAAGAGTGTGATAAAGGAAAAAGGCTATACGACCGTCACCATGGGCCAGCAGAAGCTTTACACGTTTACGATCGTGCTGTTCGTGATGCTGAATATGGCGCTCGGTATGATGTCGGAGCCGATCCTGCACATCATAGAGACCGGGCTTTCAAATTTTGCGTAAGAGGAAAGGAGAGGACAAATGAATCATTCTATCTGGATCGTTATCGCGGTATTTTTTCCGATCCTCTGCGGCGCGGCGGTACTGATTCTGCCGGTTTTCAGGGAGCGCGCAAGACTTATCCGCATGACGGGCATCGCCCTTGCGGTCACGGCGGCGCTGGCGATGCTGGTAACTTTTGGCGGCGAAAAGGAATTACTGCTGCTGCAATTCGGAGATAACTTAAAAATTTTCTTCCGTGTGGATGCGCTCGGCAGGCTGTATGCGGTGATCGTGTCGCTTGTGTGGGTGCTTGCCGGGGTATTTTCCTTCGAGTACATGAAACACGAGCAGGAGGAAAAGCGCTATTTTGGTTTTTATCTGATCGTGTACGGGGTGCTTCTCGCGCTGGCGTTCTCCGGCAATCTGATCACGTTTTATGTATTTTATGAGCTCATGACGCTGACGTCGCTCCCGCTTGTGCTGCACACAAGGACGCGGGAGGCGCTGATGGCGGGAATGAAGTACCTGTTTTATTCTCTCTGCGGCGCATACATGGTGCTGCTTGGTATCTACTTTATGAACCAGTATGCCGTGACACTTGATTTTACCGCAGGAGGCTCGCTCGACATGACGCGGGTGGTCGGTCATGAGGGTATGCTGCTGGTGATCGCGTTCTTTATGATCCTTGGCTTCGGCGTGAAGGCGGGTATGTTTCCGATGCATGCCTGGCTGCCGACTGCGCATCCGGTGGCGCCTGCTCCGGCGAGCGCGGTGCTGTCCGGTCTGATCGTAAAGGCGGGCGTTATCGGCGTGATCCGCACCGTATTTTATGTGATCGGTCCGGACTTTCTGCGTGGTACCTGGGTGCAGACGACGTGGCTGGTGCTGACGCTGATCACGGTATTTATGGGCTCCATGCTTGCTTACCGTGAGAAGCTTTTAAAGAAGAGGCTCGCCTACTCGACCGTCAGCCAGGCGTCCTACATCCTGTTCGGGCTTGCGCTGCTGCAGCCGCAGGCGATGACGGGATCGCTCCTGCATATTGTGTTCCATGCGATCATCAAGTCCTGCCTGTTCCTCTCCGCCGGAGCGATCATCTACCGCACCGGAAGGACGCGGGTGGATGAGCTGACGGGCATCGGCAAGGAGATGCCGGTGACGATCTGGTGCTATACGTTTGCATCCCTGGCGCTGATCGGTATTCCGCCTGCAAGCGGCTTTATCAGCAAATGGTATCTGGCGACCGGCTCCCTGGAATCGGGCATTTCCGTATTTTCCTGGCTCGGTCCGGTAGTGCTGCTTGTCAGCGCGCTGCTGACGGCAGGATACCTTCTGCCAATTACCATCAAAGGCTTTTTGCCGGGAGCGGACTACGATTATAAGTCTCTGAAAAAACTGGAACCGGTAAAGACAATGACGATTCCGCTGGCGATCCTTGCCGCGCTTGCGGTGCTTCTGGGCGTGTTCCCGAACCCGCTGACGGCGTATCTTTCCGGGATCGTCAGTGCGGTGCTGTAAGGAGGGCGGCGGAATATGAGTGAATACTGGATTTTAGCTGCAATTTTGCTGCCGATCATCGGCGGCGCTCTGACGCCGCTGCTTCCGTTTAAAAAGCGGAAGGGAATGATGGTATATCTGGAGCTTCTTATGCTTGCAACCTCGGCGATCGTGCTGTCCCTGGTGGCGCACGGCCCGACGGAGGTTTTTGAGGTGATCTATTTTGTGCGCGATCTGTCCATTTCCTTCAAGATCGACGGCATGTCGATGGTGTTTGCAGGTCTGGTGGCGGTGCTGTGGCCGCTGGCGATGCTGTACTCCTTTGAGTATATGGAGCATGAGGGGCACGAGAAGATATTTTTCATGTTTTACAGTATGACCTACGGCATAACGCTTGGCATTGCGTTTGCGTCCGATATGCTCAGCATGTATTTCTTTTACGAGATGCTGACGCTGGTGACGGTGCCGCTGGTGATGCACACCTTAAAGCGGGAGGCGATCCTCGCGAGCCGCAAGTATCTTTACTATTCCCTGGGCGGGGCGGCGTTCGCGCTCCTCGGACTGGTCTTTTTGATCGTATACGGGGATACGGTGGAGTTTGTGATGGGCGGCGTATTAAACCTCGAGAAAATCGGCGATAAGACGAACACGCTGCTGCTGATTTATTTGCTTGCGTTTATGGGTTTTGGCGTTAAGGCGGCAATCTGGCCTTTAAGCTCCTGGCTTCCGAGCGCGGGCGTTGCGCCAACGCCGGTCACGGCGCTGCTTCACGCGGTTGCCGTCGTGAAGGCGGGTGTGTTTGCGATCATCCGATTGACATACTACAGCTTTGGCACGGACTTTTTGCGCGGTACCTGGGTGCAGGCAGTCGTGATGGGCTTTGCGATGTTTTCCATCGTGTACGGCTGCAGCCGTGCCGTCAAGGAGACGCACATTAAGCGGCGTCTCGCCTACTCGACGGTCAGCAACCTGTCCTACATCATTTTCGGCGCCACCATTATGACTCCGTGGGGGATGACGGGCGCGCTGGCGCATATGGTCTGCCACGCCTTTATGAAGATCTGCTCCTTCCTGTGCGCCGGTGCTTTTATGCACCAGACGGGCAAGAGCTACATCTATGAGATGAACGGCATGGGCAGAAAAATGCCGGTCGTGTTTGGCTGCTTTACTGTCTCCGCGCTCGGACTGATGGGCGTGCCGGGACTGGCAGGCTTTGTCAGCAAGTGGAATCTGGCGGGGGCGGCAGTGGAGAGCGGCAATGTGCAGGCGTATTTTGGTATCGGCTGCCTGCTGATCTCCGCGCTTCTGACGGCAATCTATATGATGTCGATCGTCATCCGGGCGTTTTTCCCGGGCAGGGATTTCGATGATTCTGCAATTGCGTCCGTGAAGGACCCGACCTGGAAAATGTGTCTGCCGCTCATCTGCTTTGCGGCGGGCGTGATCGTGCTCGGTCTGTTTTCCTCGCCGCTGATCGCCTTTTTCCAGGACGTTGCGGCGGGTATCTATTAGAAAGGAGGGAACGCAAAAATGGAAAACAATTTCTTTTTACTGGCGGTTATCGTATTTTTTCCGATGCTTGGAGCGGGCGTATCCTTCCTGGCGGGAAGAAAAGATAAGACGCTGCGCGACCGGGCGGCGGGCTGCGTCACGATCGCAGAGTTTCTGCTTGTGCTCCTTCTGCTTATCATAAAAGGGGCAAACGGGGCGGGCTTTACGGTTCCGGGCGTCTGCGGCATGGGACTTTCCTTCGAGACGGAGGGCTTCCGCGCAGTATACGGCGCGATCGCGGCGTTTATGTGGATGGCGACGACGCTGTTCAGCGCGCAGTATTTTGCGCACTACAGCAATCGGAACCGCTATTACCTGTTCCTGCTGGTGACGCTTGGGGCAACCGAGGGAATCTTCTTCTCGGCGGATCTTTATACGACCTTTGTGTTCTTTGAGGTGATGTCCCTTGCTTCTTACGTGTGGGTAGCGCAGGACGAGAGAGAGGAGTCCCTGCGCGCGGCTGCGACCTACCTTGCCGTGGCGGTGATCGGCGGTCTGGTGATGCTGATGGGCTTGTTCCTCCTGTATAACCAGGTCGGCACCTTAAAGATCAGCGAGCTTCACGACGCCTGCGAGGGCAAAAATGTGTACGTGGCGGCGGGGTGTCTGTTCTTTGGCTTTGCGGCGAAGGCGGGCGCTTTTCCCTTACATATCTGGCTTCCGAAAGCGCATCCGGTCGCTCCGGCTCCGGCGAGCGCGCTGCTCTCCGGTATCCTGACGAAAACCGGTATGTTCGGTATTCTGGTGATCAGCTGCAAGATCCTGCTGCACGACTGGAAGTGGGGAACCTTCGTATTGATCATCGGCACGCTCACGATGGTGGTCGGTGCCATGCTCGCATTGTTCTCCGTTGATTTCAAGCGCACGCTGGCGTGCTCGTCGGTGTCGCAGATCGGCTTTATCCTGGTGGGCGTCGGGATGCAGGGACTGCTCGCAGAAGAAAACGCCCTTGCGGTGCGCGGGAGCATTCTTCACATGGTGAACCATTCGCTTTTCAAGCTGGTGCTTTTTATGGTGGCGGGCGTCATCTTTATGAACCTGCATAAATTAAACTTTAACGAAATCCGCGGCTTTGGCAGAAAGAAGCCGCTGCTCGCGGCAATTTATCTTTCCGGAGCGCTCGGCATCGGCGGCATTCCGCTGTTTTCTGGCTATATCAGCAAGACGCTTATCCACGAGAGCATTGTGGAGTATATGGAGGCGCTCAAAGAGGGCGCGCTGGCGCAGGGCTTTTTTGGCGTCAGCGATATGAAGATCATCGAGTGGCTGTTCCTTATCAGCGGGGGACTTACCGTGGCGTATATGTGCAAGCTGTTCTTTGCGGTGTTCGTTGAGAAAAACAACGACGCGGCAGTGCAGAAAAAGTACGACAGCATGTGCGGAAGGTATATGAATAAGGTGAGCGCGGCAGCAATCGGCGTTCCGGCGCTGCTGTTTCCTCTGATGGGCGCGTTTCCGCATCTGACGATGGATAAGATCGCTGATATGGCGCAGAGTTTTTGCGGGCTTGCGGAAAATCCGCACACGGTGGCATATTTCAGTCTGACAAATTTAAAGGGAGGACTGATCTCCATCACGATCGGCGTGCTGATCTATGTGCTTATCGTGCGCACCTGGATGATTGTAAAGCAGCCGGACGGCAGCACCGTTTACGTGAACCGCTGGCCGCGCGTGCTGGATCTGGAGGATTATGTGTACCGTCCGATCCTGCTGACGGCGATCCCGGCGGTGTGCGGCGGCGTCTGCACGGTGCTCGACCACGCGGTAGATTTTCTCGCAAAAATCCTTCCGATAGCCGGAAGCGTGGAGGCTGGCTTTTTCGATACGATCACGGACGGCGTGATCGTGTTCCTGCGAAAGACCATCTACCAGGACAGTCCGCAGCCGCATGAGCTGGAGGAGGGCAATGCGCTGACGCATGTGTGCGGGCGCATCGTCAACCGGATCGTCGGGCTGCTCAATCTGACCGTATGGCGCAGGCATCCGAAGAAGAAAGATTATGAGCACAGCTTCGCGCTCGCCTACGAGAGCTTTAAGGAGAATACCGGCATCATCGGCCGAAGCCTTTCCTACGGACTGATCCTGTTCTGCCTGGGGCTTTGCGGAACGCTGATCTACCTGCTGGTTTCCATGCTGATGCATTAAATTATAAAATTATTTTTAGAATAGAATTATAAAATTATTTTTAGAATAGCTTGCTTATATTTCGAAAAAATGTTACTATAATATCACTATTGTTAATCACTAAAGGAGGTAAAGAATCATGAAAAAGAAACTCATGGCAGCAGTGCTTGCAGGTGCAATGTTACTGTCTGCTACAGCATGCGGCGCGAAGGAAACGGCTACAGAGGCGGAAACCTCCAGCGTTGTGCAGAATGAAACAGAAACGACAACTTCCGGCGAGACCTACAGAATTGCGATGGTTACAGACTCCGGTGATATCACAGACCAGTCCTTCAACCAGACGACCTACGAGGCATGCAAGGCATTTGCAGAGGAAAACGGCGTAGACTTCAACTACTACAAACCGGGCGGAGATTCCGATGCGGACCGTATCGCGGCAGTTGACCAGGCGTGCGCAGAGGGCTACAACATCATCGTGCTTCCGGGCTATCTGTTCGGAGCTACCTTAAGAGAAGAATCCCCGGCTTATCCGGATGTGAAATTTGTGGCGCTCGATATGTCTGAGGCAGACCTTCGCGGCGATCAGACGGATGTCGATCTCTCTGAGGTTTATAATGTAGAAAATACCTACTGCGCAATCTACCAGGAAGAGCTTCCGGGCTACATGGCAGGCTATGCGGCAGTAAAGATGGGTTATAAGCATCTCGGCTTCCTCGGCGGTATGTCCGTACCGGCAGTTATCCGCTATGGCTTCGGCTACGTGCAGGGTGCAAACGCAGCGGCTGTAGAGATGGGCATCGAGGATGAGGTTACGATCGAATACGCATACGGCGGACAGTTCTACGGCGACGCTGATATCACAGCAGCGATGGATACCTGGTATTCCACCAACGGCGTAGAAGTAGTATTTGCATGCGGCGGCGGCATCTATACCTCCGCAGCAGAGGCAGCGGCAAAGGTTGGCGGCAAGCTGATCGGTGTTGACTCCGACCAGGTTCCGGTCATCGACGCATACGGCGAAGGCATGACCATCACTTCCGCAATGAAGGGTCTTGCTCCGACGGTAAACACACTGCTTTCCGCGATCGTTCTGGAAGGAACATGGGATCAGTATGTCGGCAAGATCGACAACCTTGGTCTGGTATCCGAGAATCCGGAAGATAACTACGTACAGCTCCCGCTTGAGAGCACGCAGTGGTGCGACACCTTCACAGAGGACGACTACAGAGCGCTGGTAGCTTCTATGGTAGCAGGCGACATTACGGTTGACAACAACACCGAGACCATGCCGGAGACAGCGATCACTGTAAACGACCTTGGAAACATCAAATAAAAATTTTATCTGAAAAGATAAGAGGGGCATTGCAATGCGGCAGAATTCGCCGCAGAGCAGTGCCTCTTTTTTGATGAATTGCATAATGTTATCATTATTTTTTCTTTGAATTCTGTAGAATATATGGTAGAATAAAAATATATGCGAGAGAGGAAGAAAGGGGGAAGGTGACATTGGAAAATTATGCTGTCGAGATGCTTGGCATTACGAAACGCTTTCCGGGCATCATAGCAAATGATAATATCACCCTTCAGCTAAAAAAAGGTGAGATCCATGCACTCCTTGGAGAGAACGGCGCAGGAAAATCCACGCTGATGAGCGTGCTTTTCGGGCTGTATCAGCCGGAGGAGGGCGAGATCCGCAAGGATGGAAAAAAGGTGGAGATCAGGGATCCGAATGATGCGAACGCTCTGGGGATCGGCATGGTGCATCAGCATTTTAAGCTGGTGGAGTGCTTCAGCGTCCTGGACAATATCATTCTTGGCGTGGAGACGACGAAGGGCGGCTTCCTGCAGAAGGAGGAGGCAAAGAAAAAGGTGATGGCGCTGTCTGAGAAATACGGCCTGCAGGTGGATCCGGACGCGCTGATCGAGGATATCACAGTCGGGATGCAGCAGCGCACGGAAATTTTAAAGATGCTGTACCGTGACAATGAGATACTGATCTTCGACGAGCCGACGGCAGTGCTCACGCCGCAGGAGATCCAGGAGTTGATGGCGATCATGAAGAGTCTGGCGGCGGAGGGAAAGAGTATCCTGTTTATCACGCACAAGCTGGCGGAGATCATGCAGGTTTCCGACCGCTGTACCGTTCTCAGAAAAGGAAAATATGTGGGCACCGTTGAGACAAAGAATACCACGCCGGAAAAGCTGTCCGCGATGATGGTTGGAAGGGACGTTAATTTTGCCGTAGAGAAAGAGGATGCGAAGCCGGGCGAGGTGGTGCTCGATATCCAGGGCATGACGGTGGCGTCGAAGCGTCACAAAAACAATGCGGTGAACAATGTCAGTATGCAGGTGCGCCGCGGCGAGATCGTCTGCATAGCCGGAATTGACGGAAACGGCCAGACGGAATTTGTCTATGGCCTGTCCGGGCTGGAGCCTTTAAAATCCGGTACGATCAGGCTGTGCGGCGAGGATATCACCCATGCGCCTATCCGGAAGCGTTCCGTCATGGGCATGAGCCACATCCCGGAGGACCGCCACAAACACGGGCTGGTGCTTGATTACACGCTGGAAAACAATATGGTGCTGCAGCGCTATTTTGAGCCGCAGTTTACCAATAAAGCGGGATTTTTGAAGAAGAAGGATATCCGCGCCTACGCGGAGCGTCTGATCGAGCAGTATGACGTGCGTTCCGGGCAGGGACCGGTTACGCTGGCGCGCTCCATGTCGGGCGGAAACCAGCAGAAGGCGATCATTGCCCGTGAGATCGATAAAAACCCGGAGCTTCTGATCGCGGTGCAGCCGACGCGAGGTCTGGATGTCGGCGCGATCGAGTATATTCACAGTCAGCTCGTGGCGCAGCGCGATGCCGGAAAGGGCGTGCTTCTCATCAGCCTGGAGCTGGACGAGGTTATGAACGTGTCCGACCGCATTCTTGTAATGTACGAGGGTGAGATCGTCGGAGAGTTTGATCCGAAGAAGGTTACGGTAGAGGAGCTTGGCCTTTATATGGCGGGCGCAAAGAAGGGAGGCAGCACAAATGAATAAAAAAGAAAAGAGGAGCCTCCTGCGCAACGGTGCGTTTCAGTCTCTGTTAGCTTCGCTGGCCTGTATTCTGATCGGTCTTCTGGTCGGTTATATCGTACTGCTGCTGATCAATCCGGCAGGAGCGGGCAAAGCGATCATTTCTATTTTGAAGAATTTTATGTATTATCCGACGCAGGTGAAGGCGCTGCAGTATTTCGGAACGACGCTGGTAAAGACGGCGCCGCTGCTTCTGTGCTCGCTTTCCGTGCTGTTTGCCTATAAGGTGGGACTTTTCAACATCGGCGCGGCGGGACAGTATGTGGCGGGCGCGGGCGCATGTCTCTACTGTGCGCTGGCATGGAATCTTCCGTGGTATGTCTGCATCCTGGCGGCGGTGGTCGTTGGCGCTGCGCTGGCGGCAATTTCCGGTCTTTTAAAGGCATACTGCAATGTAAACGAGGTAATTTCCTGTATCATGCTGAACTGGATCTCTCTGTATGTGGTGAATATGCTGCTCTCCACGGTGAAGGATCCCTCAAGCCCGTACTCTGAGGCGCTGACCTCCAAAAATCCGGGCGCGATGATTCCGTCCATGGGGCTTTCAGCGCTTTTTGCCAACAACAAATACGTGACGATTGCGCTTCCGCTGGCGGTGGTGGTGGCGATCCTGGTGTGGGTGCTTCTGGAAAAAACGAAGCTCGGCTATGAGCTGAAGGCGACGGGCTTAAACAAGCAGGCGGCGAAATACTGCGGTATGCGCGAGAAGTATAACATCATTCTTACGATGGCGATTTCCGGCGCGCTTGCGGGAATGGGCGCTGCGTTTTTCTATCTGACCGGCGTGGAGCAGTGGGCGGTTACGCAGACGAGCGTTCCGGGCATGGGCTTTAACGGAATCGCGGCGGCATTTTTGGGAGGACTGCATCCGATCGGAGCGGTTTTCTCCTCCTACTTTATCCAGCATATTACCAGCGGCGGCGCATACGTGGATAAGTCGATGTACTGCTCGCAGATCTCGGATCTGATCTCGGCGCTGATCATTTACCTCTGCGGCTTTGTATTTTTCTTTAAGCTCTGGCTGAACCGGCTTCTTGATAAGCGGGACGAAAAACGCGCGGCGCAGATGCAGAAAGGAGGCGAAGCATAATGCTGCTTTTGATCCAATACACATTAATATTTGCTTCCGTTCTGATCCTGGTGGCGCTCGGCGGATGTTTTTCCGAGCATAGCGGCGTGATCAATATCGGATTAGAGGGTATCATGGTTATGGGAGCGCTTGGCGGCGCGCTGATGCTGAAATTCGTTCCGGCGTCCGTTCCGGCGATTGTTATGATCGTGCTTGTTATCGTGGCGGCGGTTGCGCTTGGTATGCTGTATTCCCTGCTTCTGGCAGTGGCAGCGATTAATTTCAAGGCGGATCAGACGCTGGTCGGCACGGCGCTGAACCTTCTCGGCACGGCAGCGGCGGTCGTTATCGTGCGTGCGATCAACATGGCGGAGAGCGCTGATAACGTATCCGCTACCATTACCTATATTGAGAGTAAGAAGGCGTTCCTGGTGCGCATCGGCGGATTTGAATTTAACTGGTTCATGCTGATCGCGCTGGTTGCGCTGGTGGTATCCTATATCGTGCTTTATAAAACGAAATTCGGACTTCGCCTGCAGGCGTGCGGCGAGCATCCGCAGGCGGCGGATTCCGTTGGCATCAACGTGTATAAAATGCGTTATGCGGGTGTACTGATCTCCGGTATGCTCGGCGGTCTTGGCGGTATCGTGTACATCACGGCGGGCGTGAGCGAATGGAAATTTGAAAACGGCGTGGCGGGCTTCGGCTTCCTGGCACTTGCGGTAATGATCTTCGGTCAGTGGAAGCCGGTAAACATCGGTTTCGCAGCGCTTCTGTTCGGTCTGTTCCGTGCGCTGTCCAACGTATACACCGGATTCCCGGCACTGGTAGCGTTAAAGCTTCCGAGTACCATCTACAATATGCTGCCGTACATCATCTCCCTGGTAGTGCTCGCGTTTACCTCCGGCAAGTCGCGCGCGCCGAAGGCGGAGGGTGTTCCGTACGACAAGGGGCAGAGATAAAACGGAGGAAAAGATATGCGATACCGGATACAGAAACTGGCGGTATGCTTTGGCATGGGAGTGCTGCTCGCATGTGGTGTTACAGCGGGGGCTGCCGATCTTATGGACGGATTTGTGAGGACTTCTGACGGGCAGGGAAATTATGTCATTGATTTTGCGGAAGTCCAGGTGACGCTGCCGGAAAGCTGGCAGGGGAAATATGGCATTCATCTGACAGAAAGCAGCGCCATGTTTTACCACATCAGTTCTATGAAGGCTGCAAATCTGGAAGGGTATACTTCGGCAGGTCATATGTTTACGATTAATTTTAGCGAGAACTATGATTTTATGAGCTATTATCCCTCATATTCTATTGTCGGAGGTACAGAAGAGGGTGTTTATTACCTGACATTTCCTACGGATGTTCAGGGCTTCGGTGATGAGGAAAGTCTGCAGGAGTGGCGCGAACTATGCGACGATATGGACTTTGTAAAGGAACATATTGTGCTTACGAAAGGACAGAGTGATGGGGCGGCAGATACCGGGGAGGATGCCGGGGAACCGGTGAAAGCGGCGGTGCAGCTTTACGAAGGAGATTACCGGGAGAGTGCTGTTTTCTGGGACGGCGTTCTGGAGGAATATTACACACTGTCTATTTCGGAAGTCACCGATACTTCATTTGAGTTTACCATATGGAAGGTGAATGGCGCTACGGGAGATGCGCAGACTGTTTTCATGCCGAATACGGCATATTTTGAGAACGGAGGTAAAACAGCGGCTTTCTATGGACAGGAATATACGCTGAAGTTTTATTTTCCGGATGATCACAATGCGCTTCCGGCGGTGACAGATATTGTGGTTACCGGTTTTGCTCCGGTAGAGGGAAAGACAATGGTAAATAACGGCGTGCCGGGACATGAGTTTAGTTAACAGGAAAATGAATAAAGGTTAAGAAAAAGGAGACACTAGCGTTAATAGGGTGTCTCCTTTTTGGCTGCCAGGCGACCGGGATGCCTGCGGCGGCAGGAATCCGTATGTACGATTGCCGTGCACAGGGGACATGCGGAAAGGTTGTGGAAATGATGAATCAGATGATGGGAAAGCAAAGTATACAGTTTGACAGGGCGCCGCATATCATTGGATCGTCCTCTGTGGTGGGAAAGAAGGAGGGCGAGGGTCCGCTTGCGAAGGCGTTCGACCTGATCTGCAGTGATGATCGTTTCGGAGAGGATAACTGGGAGAAATCGGAGAGTACCATGCAGAACGAGGCGATGAAAACGGCGCTGCAGCACGCAAAGCTCCTCCCGGTGCAGGTGCGCTATCTGTTTGGCGGCGATCTCCTGGGGCAGCTCATCGCCACGTCCTTTGGCATGGAAAATCTGGATATCCCGCTGTTTGGGCTTTACGGCGCCTGCTCCACCTGCGGGGAATCGCTGTCGCTCGCGGCGATGACGGTGGCGGGCGGCTATGCCGATTATGCGGCGGCGATCACGTCAAGCCACTTTGCGAGCGCGGAAAAGCAGTTCCGCTTTCCGCTCGGCTACGGCAACCAGCGTCCGCTGGCGGCGACCTGGACGGTGACGGGCAGCGGTGCGTTTATTCTGGCAGAGAAGGGCGGTCACGCGCGCATCACCGGCATCACGACGGGAAAGGTCGTCGATTTTGGCGTGAAGGATTCCCTGAATATGGGTGCGTGCATGGCGCCGGCGGCGTGCGACACCATCTATCAGAATCTGATGGATTTTAATCGCCAGCCGGGGGACTACGATAAGATCATTACCGGTGATCTGGGATATGTGGGACAGACGATCCTAATTGATCTTCTGAAGGAAAAGGGGTTTGACATCGCAAAGCAGCACATGGACTGCGGAATTGAGATCTACGACCGCGAGACGCAGGATACGCATTCGGGCGGAAGCGGCTGCGGCTGCTCGGCGGTGACGCTTGCGGCGATGATCCTTCCGAAGATCTGCAAGGGCGTCTGGAAGCGCGTGCTGTTCGTGCCGACCGGAGCGCTGCTCTCGACGGTGAGCTTCAACGAGGGGCAGAGCGTGCCGGGGATCGCGCATGGGGTCGTGATCGAGCACTGTTGATAATAAAAAATCAGGGGGAAATACGATGGAATATATCACTGCATTCTGGGTTGGAGGACTGATCTGCGCGCTGGTGCAGATCCTTTTGGAGAAAACAAAGCTGATGCCGGGGCGCGTCATGGTGATCCTGGTGGTGACGGGGACGATCCTGGGAGCGCTCGGCATTTATAAGCCCTTCCAGGAATTTGCCGGGGCGGGGGCGAGCGTGCCGCTTCTTGGTTTCGGAAACGTGATCTGGGAGGGTATGAAGGAAGCGATCGACAAGGAGGGCTTTATCGGACTGTTTAAGGGCGGATTTACAGCAGGAGCCGCCGGGATCGGGGCGGCACTGATCTTTTCCTATATCGCAAGCCTGCTCTGTCAGCCGAAGATGAAGAAATGACGCTGCGAAAGAATTACGAAATCAGCGCTTCTTTCTTTAAATAATCGCAGATGAATGTGAGGGCGGCGCCGACCAGCGCTGCTTTTTCTCCGTGATGGCCTTTGTGAATCTGAAAATCAACGGTTCGAAAGGTAGTGTAAGAGAGAACGCTGTTTTTCACATACTGCAGATCTTCCGGCGAAAAATACTTTGCCAGCAGCCCGCCGATAATGATATCGGAGCCCGTTACCATGCGCAGATTATCGATCAGCAGGGCGAGCTCCTGCAGATAATTGTGCCAGATCCGGACAGCCTTAATGTTTCCGATACGTACATTCTGAAAAAAAGCGGGGAAATTTTCTGCTGCACTGCGCAGCAGGCTGTTCGCGGAGCAGTAGGCATCCGCACAGCCGCGTTTTCCGCAGTAGCAGAGATTGCCGTTTGGATGGAGCGTCATATGCTCGACGGTTCCGCTGCTGAGCTGCGGGGTGTGCAGCACGCCGTCATGCAGGATGACCGCAGAGCCGAGATGCGGATTGAGCGACAGATAAATAGCGTTCTCCAGTGATGGATCGTGCCAGTGCTCCGCGATCGCGGCTGCTTCCGCATCGTGGATCAGCGTGAGCGGGCAGGAAAAACAGCGGGCGAAGTCGGAGCGGGAAAATGCATTGCTGTTTAAGATTTTTCCGTACAGAATATGCTCGCCGTCCGCGGCGACGATCCCCTGGATGGTCACGGCGATGCCAAGGATATCCTGCGGGTCACGTTCCAGGGAATTTATAAAGCGGTTGATCCATCCGCCGAAAAGAGAAAAATACGCCTCATCCGTCAGAAAGCTGATCTCCAGAGTGTCGTTTCTGAGGATTTCCCCGCGCAGGTTTACTGCCGCCACGTTGAGCCGTTCTGCCAAAACCTCCACTCCGATGGCAATTTTGGCGTTGGCATTGAATTTGTACAGAACAGCCGGACGACCGCCGGTGGCGGTCTGCACAGAGCCACGGTAAATTTTGTTTGCAGCCAGCAGTGTATTCAGATTCTGCGAGATGGTGGGAAGGCTGAAATTCAGCTCGCGGGAGATCATATCCTTGGAGACGCCGTCGCTTTCGTAAATCATTTTGTAGACCATGCTGCAGTTCAGTTTTCGGATTTCGGTGGTGGTAATGCTCATAAGAGCCTCCTTTATTTTAAAAAAATCGGGACTGTTTTTTTACAAAATGGCGGATCACATTGGTAAAAATACATAAATAAATGCGTCGTTTCGCCGATTGCAATTTCCGATATCTATGATATAGTACTATTATAGAAAAGATTTTTATAAAAGTAAATAATAAAATATGACAAGGAGACGAGAAGATGAAGGGAACATTTTTTGTCGGGGCCGATCAGCCTCAGAAATTTGAAGTGCGCGAAATGAATTTTGCGCCGCTGAAGCCGCACGAGGTGCTGGTGAAAAATATGTCCGCGGGAATCTGCGGAACAGATGTACATATTTATCACGGGGAGAAGGGTTCGGCGGAGGTGGCGCCGCCGGTGGTCCTTGGACATGAATACGCCGGGATCGTGGTGGAGACAGGAGAAGCGGTAACGGGTGTTGCCGTCGGAGATCATGTGACGCTGGACCCCAACATCTACTGCGGAACATGCAGACCGTGCCGCATGGGGAAAAAGCAGAATTGTAAGCACCTGTTCGCTCTGGGCGTGAATGTGAACGGCGGTTTTGCGGAATACTCTGTAGTGCCGGATACGCAGTGCTTTCTGCTGAAAAAGGAGATTCCTTTTGACGTGGGCGCGATGACGGAGCCGCTTGCCTGCGCGATCCATGGCATTGACCGCTGCAATATCCAGCAGGGACAGAGCGTGCTGGTAATTGGAGGCGGCACGATCGGGCTTCTGATCGTCCAGCTTGCAAAATTAAAGGGCGCTTCGCCGATCATCCTGAGCGAGCCGATCAAGATGCGCCGAAAGATCGGCCTCTCTGTAGGCGCGGATGCCGTGATCGATCCGCTGCACGAGGATGTGGCGGAGACGGTGCAGAAGCTCACCGGGGAGGACGGCGCGGATGTGGTGATCGAGTGCGTGGGCAAGACGTTTGCCGTACAGCAGGCGATCGACGCAGCCGGTCCGGGCGCGATGGTTATGCTGTTCAGTGTTCCGGCGGTCGATGCGACCATTCCGCTGCCGTTGTTCGATATGTACAAAAAAGAGCTGACGATTGGCGGCTCCATGATCAATCCCGATACCCATCAGCGTGCGGTCAATCTGATCAACGCACAGCGCCTGGAAATTGAGAAGCTGATCACGCACAGCTACGATCTCTATCATCTGGACGACGCGATCCATATGCAGATGAGCAGCGAGTCCATCAAGGTGGTGGTACATCCGCATGACGGAGAGAAAAAGTAATTTTCAAAATCGCTTGACGTATGACCGGAAACTGGGTATAATATCTCTAGTGCAATAAAAAATACCCACAGTTGTATTATGCACAATCTACAACTGGAGGGAGGTTAGGTGTGAGACTATGTCAAATGTAATCGTTAAAGAAAACGAGACTTTGGACAGCGCATTACGCCGTTTCAAAAGAAACTGCGCGAAAGCTGGCATTCAGCAGGAGATTCGTAAGAGAGAGCATTACGAGAAGCCGAGTGTAAGACGTAAAAAGAAGTCCGAAGCAGCTCGCAAACGTAAATTTAACTAATGTGCAGAAAATAAATTCCCGGTCGTAAGACCGGGAATTTTGTGTTATTTCCGTGAGCAACGAGCCAGGTATCCGCACATGTGCGGATATTTGGCGACTGCCGCGAGGGTGAAGCCAGTTCTGTTGGCTTGAGACGCAACAAACAATGTGATCCGTGGACGCCGGAAAAAGGTTGCCAAATCTGCGAACTGCGGTATGCTATACTGCCTTATATAAAAAAGATTTTTAGAAAAGGAGGAACATTATGAGGCAAAAGCATTGCAGCATGTACCGGCGGCTTTTTCTTCTGGCAGGCTGTCTGACGCTTAACGTATTCTTTTTCCCTTCAGGGGAAGCGGGCAGTACCGTAAAAGCAGAGGAAGAGCAGCAGGAAACAACTACGGCGGATGAAGCGTCGGAAGAGACACAGGAAACAGCCGCGGCAGATGGAACAGAGGATGACTGGGTCTGGATGGAGGGCGAGCCGGGCAGCACGTATATGCTCCCGCTTGGCGGGATGGCTTTTAAGATGCCGGGAGAGTTTGGATTCTGGGTTTATGAGGGAGAATCCATTTTTGCCGCATCGGGGATGATAGATGACCTGTCACTGTTCTTTTTCGGCGTTCCAGAAAAAAATTACTGCGAAAATGAAGAGGACGCGATAACCGGAAATCTGGATGATCTTTCGGAAGAAGAGCAGAAGCGCTTTCTGGAAAAAATTACAGCACAGTCGGAATCCATTGGAGGAGAGATCTTGCCGCTGGGCAACTATACGTTTGTATCCGATGCCGCTTATTCAGAGGAAAACCAGTTTCTTATGCAGTCGCTGATTACTGTCGTGGACGGTGTCCGCTATACGATAGCAGGCGCAACGGAAAACCGGGGTATGGATGAACAGGATCTGCAGATTCTGCTGGCGTTTGCCAGTCTTCTGGAGGAGGCATAGCTTATGAAAAAAACATTAAAAAAGGCGATGGCACTGATGCTGTGCCTGTCTGTAGCAGCCAGCTCTGTGGCGGCAGCGGAAATTACAGCTCCTGCTGTCGCGGATACAGCGGATGTTTATCAGACGCAGGATGATGGAAAGATAAATAATCAGAAAACCGATGAGAAAGAAACGGAAAGTGAGAGCGAAACAGGCACTGTGACAGGTTCTGGCGGCGTTACGGTAATCACACCGCCGTCATCCGAGCCGGAGACGGAGCCGCAGAAGCCGTCGGAACCGGAAACGGATACGCCGCCGTCATCTGAGCCGGAGACGGAGCCGCAGAAGCCGTCGGAGCCGGAAACGGACACGCCGCCGTCGTCTGAGCCGGAGACAGAGCCGCAGAAGCCGTCGGAGCCGGAAACGGATACGCCGCCGTCGTCTGAACCGGAGACGGAGCCGCAGAAGCCGTCCGAGCCGGAAACAGATACGCCGCCGTCATCTGAACCGGAGACGGAAACAGAGCCGCCCCAGGTTGCGCCTACAGGGCAATGGTTGCCGTCCGGTTCAACGTACGTGTATATAATATCATCTAATTTAGCATATGCACTGGTCTGGGGGGACTGGAACAGACGAGGGGTATATCATGTGAATCAGAAGGCTGTACCGAATGAATTAGAACCGGGAAAATGGGCATTTGAAATCAATAAGCAGTCCTTTGATTGCGATTACTGGCAATATAAACAAAAGATGGGTTATTATCCGCCATATCCACCGGAGCATGCTCATTTTTATGAAGGTGTTCCCGACCCCTATGAGCCGGAAACGGAACCTGACACAGAAGAACCATATCCTCCGGAAACAGAAATGCCGGAGCCATCCACGGAACCGACCTCAGAGTTCCCAACGGAACCGACCACGGAGCCGTCCACGGAACCGTCTACCGAGCCGGTTACCGAACCTCCCACGGAATCCGAACCGGACAGTGAAACGGAATCTGAGACCGAAACAGAAAAGGTGAATAAGGAAAAGCTGCAGGAGCTGCTGCAGGAGGCTGCGAAGATTGCTTCCGAACATATGAATAATCCGGTGGAGGAGCTTACAGATGCAAGCTTTAAGGAACTGGTTCTGGCAGGCTCCAACGCTTCCGGCGTTTATAAAGAGGGTTCCTCTACACAGGAAGAGGTAGATGCTGCCGCCAACTGGCTGGAGCTTGCAATTAGGACGCGGCAGCTTTTACGGACGATCAGCGCGCAGAAACTGAAGGCTACGCTTGACAGTCTGCAGACAGAGGTGGATATGGTTAATTATACCATTCGGAAGGGAATGCCAATAAAATATGCTTCCGCCGCATGGGAGCAGTTTGCGGATCTTTTTGAGGCAACGCAGTATTTTTATGAGCAGCATTGCGCCGGAAACGGCAATTACGTGGAGGCAAAAGTAATCGATGCAACGCACAGTAAGCTGATTTCCTCGTATGTTGCGCTTCAGCGGAAGACAACGGGCAGCAGCGGGAAAAAGGACACAGGCTCGAAAAAAAATACATCATCCGATGAGCTTCTGGATAATCTTCAGGATACATTGGAGACGATAAACAAAGGCGAATACCAGGAGACTGCTCTGGAGATCCTGCTGACAGCGCTTGAATCAGAAAAGAAGGTGAGCAGTGAATTTGCAGCCGGGCTCAGGAAGCTTATGGGGGTACTTAACTTTGCAAAGCTGATGAAGGACTCCAACGATGCGTATGATGCGCATGTCCCATACGAAGTAAATCCAAAGCTGTATGATTGGGTAAATGAGCATCTTATTCCAACGGAGGTTGTACCGGGAACAACAGAGAATCTTAATACAATAATGAAAGGGCTGGAAAATAAGTCAAGGCAGTCAAAGGACATAATGAAAACATTCGACTCCGAAGGAGAAATAAAATTGCCGGAATACGCCATAGGAGATGCGTCCAGAGAATATATAAATAATAATTAGTATATCCGATATCGTAAGCAGGAGGGAGCGATTGCTCCCTCCTGTCTGTTATTGCCATGCATACGACAAAAACGTCCGGTGGACGTTTTTTCGTATCGCTTATGAAGGATGCTTGCAGCGCAAAATCCGGCAGAGCATAGATTCATCCTGGCAATTTTGAGATAACATGAACCAGCATCTGTGTGCTGCGCTCCTCGCCGGTCTGTCTGCTGCGGATCCGCGCGGTGAGCGTCGCCGTTCCCTGGCGCAGCCCATGTACGCGGCCGCGGTCATCTACCGAAGCGATCTCGGGATGGTCGCTGCTCCAGCTTACCTCCAGAACCGGGTCCAGGTCGCATACCTGCGCGTCCACCACCAGCTTCCCGCCGAGAATATCGGAAAAGTTTTCCACATATTCCTGGTTTTGCTGTGTGATCAGATTCTGCTGCCAGTAGTTTTCATCAAAAAACAGCAGATGGGAACCGAGCAGCTCCGTCATCTCATAGCTGTTTCCGGCTCCGTCCACCAGTGTGCAGCCGGTCACTTCAAGGAGCACATTGCTTTCGCTGTAATTAAAATTCTGCATGATCACGCCAACATATTCCAGAGGAAACTCCTCCGTATCCTGGAACGGCAGCTCCGTGTGCAGCCTGTTATCCTCAGTATAGAAAAAATCATAGGTAAGCCCGGCGTTCTGCCAGCCCCTTTTATCGCCCTTTCCGTTATAAAAGCTGAAAAAGGAGTAGGTGTCGAGCGCGTCGGTCGTGTCCCGCTCGTATGTAAAGTCTTTCAGCAGAATGCGCACAGCGGTATCGCCCTGCACCTGCACCTCCATGATATTATCCTTCAGCGGGTAGCGGACGTTCTGCTGCGTGAGGATCACGGAATCGTCCGTTTCCAGCGGGTACTGTGTCAGATCCAGAACCGTGTCCTCTTTCGGTGGCTGGTTCAGAAAAACAGCTGCGGCAGTACCGGCCAGGACAACTGCGCCGGCAAGCGAAGCAAGAAGGATTTTTCGTTTCCGCTTCTGCCCGGCTGCAGCCGGTATTCTGCTGTTTTGACCCTCCGGCACAACTTCTACGGCAATGCGTCTCGTTCCGTTTAGAATTTCCAGAAGCTCCTGCGTATCCTTTAAAAGCTCTTCTGTGTTCTGGTATCTCTGGTCCGGAAGCACGTGCATTCCTTTTGAAAGAATCCGGTTCACCTGCATGGCGGCCACTTCCTTTTCGTGAAGAAGCAGTCTGGAATATGGGGAGATAATTTCCGGTTCGCGTTTCAGCTCCATATCCTGTGGACGCTCTCCGTCCATAAGAATGCAGTAAAAAATGCAGCAGACGGAATATAAATCCGTCCACGGACCGAGCTCGTCTGTTTTCTGCAGCAGGATCTCGGGAGCCATGTAGCCTTCCTTTCCGGGATAGTAAGAAAGGCGGAACAATTCTTCTTTGTCGCTGCCTTTTTCTATACAGCAGACGCTGTTAAAATCCAGAAGAAGAATCTCAGAAGGGAAGCTCTCATCCTGTGTGTCAAGAAGAAAGATGTTTTCCGGACTGAGGTCCATATGCAGAAAACCATGCGAGTGAAAAATCCGCAGCGCATACAGAATATTCTGAATGCACAGAACGGCGTCTGTCAGAGAGGGAAAGCCCTTTTTTTGCTTTAACACATCTCCGAGTGTCTGTCCCTTCCGCGCAGAAAAGACGGTATACAGCGTTTGGTTTTGCTCAAAAGAATCCAGATTCTGCGCAATATTCCGGTCGGCGTCCATACCGAGAATCAGGTGAACCTGGTTTCCGGACAGATAGCTGTTTTTATGAAATTCAAACAGCTTTTCTGCGTCGGCTTTTACATGAAGCTGCATCTGTTCATCCCGTGTGATGCCTCCGTCAGGCGTGTAAGGATAAAGCTCCTTGATCAATACGGTATGGATATGCTCCGACATCAGAGTATCCTGATAAGACGCCTGGTAAACCATTGAGTTGGCGCCGGAACTGATAAATTTTTCGATTTTATAAGTTTGTCTGCCTCCGTGAAGCTGGTAACCTTCCGGAAGCGCCTGCCGTTTATCCATTGCAATTTTCCTGCCTGTACACTAAACGTCCCCACGTTTCCTTATTTTCCGGTTCATATAGCTGACGTATCATCTGAACCATTCTGTCGCTGATAGAGTCCTCCTCGTCCTCTGAACGGATTGCTGAAATGACGAGACTGTCAAAGGGATTGTGCGGATTCAGAAGCGGAAACCCGCATTCAGACAGCATCAGATCAATTCTCCGGCAATGCTCCCGCGCATAATTCTCCGGAGAGCACATAGTCTCTCCGTCGGTAGCCAGATAGAGAAGCAGCAATGTCTTCCGGTCAACATCTCTTTTTCGGCTGTACATTTCATAGATCGTCCTGGAAGAAGGCCAGGATTTCTTAATGGTTTTCTGCAGCCTGGTGTATTCTTTGGTATCTCTGGCATAGGGTACGTCCATGCGGAGATATTCTTCCACCACCTGCCGGAGCGTATATTTCTTTTCATCCAGAAAACTGTTATCTTCCGAGGCGGGAGAGATGAGACAGTCTATCATCTGTTTAAATTTCCGGTAAGCCGTATTGTGACAGCACCCGAACCGACCGCGGTTTTTCTGAAGAAATAATGCCAGTTCCTGCTCTGTTGCTACATTGCGGAAACTATTCTGGAAAAAAGAAGTCAGGTAGCCTGTTTTTTCCGATCTTCCGTATTTGAGAATGTATTCGCGGTATTCTGCTGTGGTAGCAGGGAGCTTCTGATCCCACACACGGGTCAGAAGGGCGCGCGCTTCCGGATAATCCATCCCGCTGCGCAGAGCGAACAGATAAACCAGCTCTCTGGGATTGCGGTAGTGAATACTGCTTTCCGCAGTTATTCCCAGAAGACGGTTTGCATCTGCCTCATTGGCATGCAGCGCGAAGCAGATCTTGAAAAACTCTTCTCTGTTTGCCGGAAGATTCCTGTCTGCCAGCCAGTTGCTGATCTTCCGGGAGATTTTCTCCCGGTCTGTTGAGGGATTGTATTCACAGAATTTGTCCGTCAGCTGGTTTTTCAAAGGCTGACTGCCTTGCCAGATTTCTTTTAACAGCTCAGAAAACTTCCGGGATTCCGGCTGCGCCGGATTATTAAAACAAGTGTATCCTGCATCGCTCATAGATAGAACCTTTCATAGCGTAGATCATGCTGTAATAAAAATACTTTACCATGAGTTTTTAACAAATTCAATAAGCATCCTGATGAATAAAAGATTATAGCATTTTGAGACTATTCTTTGTGGCAACTTTTTTCCGTAAAATTGCCATACCTTTTTTTAAATCACCGGTTGACAAATGCACTTTAGCGTGCTAAAATCCATTATATCAATAGGAACAAACCGTTGAGAAAGAGTAGTAGGCATTTCGATGAAATCACAGAGAGCCGCAGGCGGTGGGATTGCGGTATGGAATGATTTGCTGAATGGACTTTTGAGGGCAGCCTGAAATAAGAAGTATAGAGTAGGCGCTGTCGGGAACCGAACCCGTTATCAATCAGGAGTGTATGAAAGTACATGCGAAAGTGGACGTTTACGTTAAGTTGAGTGGTACCGCGATAATAATTCAGATTATTACCGTCTCAGGCAAGAAATTGTTTGAGGCGGTTTTTTTTCGCAAAAGTATTCGGCCGCGTAAATCCCGGTATGGAAAGGCAACAAAAAATTTAAATATAAAGGAGAGTAAAATTATGAAAAGAAAAGTATTGGTAAGCACAGCAGCAACACTGACAGCAGCGGTTATGATGGCAGGAAGTGCGATGGCGCAGGACTACAAGGTAGGCATCATCCAGTTTGTGGACGACGCTTCTTTAAATCAGATTGAGAAAGCGATCGAGACGCGTCTGGATGAGATTTCCGCGGAGGGCGAGGATCAGTTTATTTATGACGGTTATGTGTTTAACGGGCAGGCGGATGCGACGACACTGAACCAGATCGCAACGCAGCTTATTGCGGATGAGGTGGATGTGATCGTGCCGATCGCAACCCCGGCGGCGCAGATCGTGCAGACTGCCACAGAGGATAATCAGATCCCGGTGGTATTTTCCGCGGTATCCGATCCGGTGGGCGCAGGACTTGCCGAGACAATGGAAGCTCCGGGAGCAAACATCACCGGCACCAGCGATTCCTTAAATACGGCGGCGATCCTGGATCTGATGTTTGTGGCAAATCCGGATATCAAGTCCGTAGGACTTTTGTACAGCCAGTCCGAGGATTCCTCCAAACAGCCGATTGCGGACGCAAAGGCATATCTGGAGGAAAAGGGCATAGAGGTAGTAGAGAAGACCGGTACGAACAACACTGAGGTTTCACAGGCGGCGGACGCACTGATCGCAGCGGGCGTTGACGCGGTATTTACACCAACCGACAACACTGTTATGACGGCTGAGCTTGCAATTTATGAGAAATTTATTGACGCGGGCATTCCGCACTATGCAGGCGCAGATTCCTTCGCACTGAACGGCGCGTTCTGCGGATACGGCGTAGACTATGAAAACCTTGGCACGGCAACGGCGGATATGGTTGTGGAAATCTTAAAGGGCGCTGATCCGGCAGCGACTCCGGTGCTCACCTTTGACAATGGTATCGCGACTGTGAACACCGAAACAGCAGAGGCGCTCGGGCTTGACTACAGCGGATTTGCAGAAAAATGCACAGCTGTTGTGGAAACCGTTACCGCAGAGGAATTTGAGTAAGGAGAAGAAATATTATGGGATCACTGTTATCGCTTCCGGTCATTATCAGCGCGCTGGAGCTTGGCTTCATCTACGCGCTGGTAGCGCTGGCGCTCTTTCTGAGCTACTCCATTTTAAATATCGCGGATCTGTCGACGGACGGCTGCTTCACGCTTGGCTGTGCAGTCGGCGCGCAGATCGCGATCATGGGGCATCCGATCCTCGCGCTTTTTGCGGCGATGGCGGCGGGCGTCTGCTCCGGCTATATTACGGCGTCGCTGCAGACGAAGCTCGGTGTGGAGCCGATCCTTGCCGGGATCATCGTTAATACGGGGCTGTACACGGTCAATCTCGCCGTGATGGGCTTTTCGTCAAATCTGTCGCTTTTTAAGTGCGAAACCATTTTCAGCCTCTTTAAGGACGTGTTCGGAACGACCTGGTATAAGCTGATCACAGCGATCATTGTGGTTGTCATTGTCTGCCTGCTTCTGGCGTGGTTTCTGGGAACGCGGCTGGGGCTCTCCATCCGCGCCACCGGAGACAATGCCGATATGGTAAAAGCCTCCAGCATCAATCCTGGCTTTACGATTACCGTCGGGCTTTGCGTTTCCAGCGCGATGACCGCGCTTTCGGGCTGCCTGATCGGACAGTATCAGAAATCCTGCGATATCAACCTCGGAACCGGCATGGTCACGATCGCGCTTGCCAGCCTTATCATCGGCGAGACGCTGATCGGAAAGGGCACCATGTTTAAGAGGATCGTCGGCGTTATCCTTGGAAGCTGCCTGTACCGCTTTGCGATTGCGATCGCTCTGCGCCTGCATATTCCGGCGGAATGCTTAAAGCTTGTCTCGGCAGTGATCGTTGCGATTGCGATCGCTTCTCCGTATATAAAGAACCAGGTCGCTTTTCAGAAGCGGAAAATGGCGGCGATGTCTGCGAGAAAGGGAGGCGGCAGCAAATGTTAAAACTGACAAATGTAAAAAAGACCTTTAACGCAGGCACGGTGAATGAAAAGGTGGCACTCTCGGACGTCACCCTTACCGTGGAAAACGGAGAGTTTGCCACGATCATCGGCAGCAACGGCGCCGGGAAATCAACACTCTTTAACTGTATCGCCGGGAGCTTTTACGTGGATGAGGGAAGCGTGGAGCTGGATGACCGCGATATCACTTATGTTCCGGACTACAAACGCGCGACGGAGATCGGCAGGCTGTTCCAGGATCCGATGCGCGGAACGGCGCCGCATATGACGATCGAGGAAAATCTGGCGCTCGCTTATCTGCGCGCGTCCAAAAGCGGAAAAGGCTCCGCATTCTCCCGTATCAGCAAGGGACAGCGCGATTATTTCCGGGAGCGGCTTTCTCTGCTCGGCATGGGGCTTGAGGACCGCATGAAGCAGCCGGTGGGTCTGCTCTCCGGCGGACAGCGTCAGGCGCTCACGCTTCTGATGGCGGCGACCCTGGTTCCGCCGAAAATCCTGCTTCTTGACGAGCACACCGCGGCGCTCGATCCGGCGACGGCGGAGAAGGTGCTGGAGCTGACGAGAAGCATTGTGGAAGAAAACAATCTCGCCTGCCTGATGATCACGCACAACATGCACTCCGCGCTCCAGATGGGCAACCGCACGCTGATGATGGACGGCGGCAGAATCGTTCTGGATATCAGCGGCGAGGAGCGAAAAGGGCTGACCGTGGACGGCCTGCTGGAGAAATTCTCCGCCGGGGCGGGCAAGGCGCTGGATAACGACCGGATTTTGTTTTCAAAGTAAGGGAATCTTCTCTTGACGTGCTTCTGTGAAAATGATAAAATCAGTAACAGGCACTAAATCGTGTGCTGCGTAAAATACAAAAATACAAAATATTGATTCAGAAGAGCGTTTGGAGAGATATTTATGAGATATCACAATATCACAAAGGATGACATGTTAAACGGCGACGGGCTTCGTGTTGTGCTCTGGGTGGCGGGCTGCGCGCACTGCTGTCCGCAGTGCCAGAATCCGATCACCTGGGATCCGGACGGAGGGCTTTTGTTCGATGACGCGGCGAAGCAGGAGCTGTTTGAGCAGCTGGAGCAGCCGTATATTTCCGGCATCACGTTCAGCGGCGGCGATCCGATGTATCCTACGAACCAGCTGGATATCGAGGCTCTGGCAAAGGAGATCAAAGAAAAGTTTCCGGATAAGACGATCTGGCTGTACACCGGCGGGCTGTGGGAGGAAGTACGCAGAAGTCCGGTCATGCGCTATGTGGACGTGCTGGTGGACGGCGAATTTGAGGTAGATAAGCTGGATAAGCAGCTCCACTGGAAGGGCAGCTCTAATCAGCGTGTGATCGATGTACCAAAGTCGCTGGCGTCGGGCAGCGTTGTATTGCACTGTGAGTAAAGGAGCGCCGGAAATGGAAAAAATACAGATTAAATATTTTACGGACAAAATTGAGCCGCTCACCTATGTCGACGGAAAGTCAGACTGGATCGACCTGCGTGCAGCGGAGGAGATTGTGCTGAAGGCGGGTGAGTTTAAGCTGATCCCGCTTGGCGTTGCCATGCGTCTGCCGAAGGGGTACGAGGCGCATGTGGTGCCGCGCAGCTCCACCTTCAAAAACTATGGGATTATACAGACGAACCACTTCGGTGTGATCGACGAAACCTACAGCGGCGACAATGACCAGTGGTTTATGCCGGTGTACGCGGTGCGCGATACGCAGATCCATGTAAACGACCGCATCTGCCAGTTCCGTATCATGGAGCATCAGCCGACCATTGTGTTTGAGCAGGTGGAAAAGCTGGACAGTACAGACCGCGGAGGTTTTGGAAGTACCGGCAAAGCATAGAAAAGAGAGTATACCGTTGCCTGTTTCGGGCAGCGGTTTTGTTGGTGTATAAATGACAAAAAATTAACGCACAGGATATGGGATAGTGAGGGCACTTTATGGAGCACAGGACCGGTCTGGAGGACCGCTATGTACTGAAAAATAATAAGCGGCTGCGCTGCGGCTACACGACAGGCACCTGCGCTGCGGCTGCGGCAAAGGCGGCTGCCTTTATGCTGTTTCTAAAGAAGGATATCCGGGAAATCGAGCTGACCGTGCCGGAGGGGACGTGCCTGCATCTTGCGGTGGAGGAAATCTGCCGGGAGCCGGAAGCGGTATCCTGTGCGGTGCGCAAGGACGGCGGGGATGACCCCGACGTTACGCATGGTCTTCTGATTTTTGCCAGGGTAAGGAAAAGCGACGCGGACGGCGTACAGATCAGCGGCGGACGAGGTGTGGGCATTGTCACGAAGAAGGGCTTGTGGCAGCCTGTCGGGGAGGCGGCGATCAACCGGGTTCCGCGGGAAATGATCACCCGCGCGGTGGAGGAGGTCTGCGAGGAGCTGGAGCAGCCCTGCCGGATAGCGGTGGAAATTTCGGCTCCCGGCGGGGAGGAGATCGCGCAGCGCACCTTTAATCCGCGGCTTGGCATAGAGGGCGGCATTTCCATTCTGGGCACCAGCGGCATTGTGGTGCCGATGAGCGAGGAGGCGCTGATCGCCAGCATCCGTCTGGAGATGGAGATGAAGCGGGCGGCGGGCAGAGAGTATCTTCTGATCACGCCAGGCAATTACGGCGAGGATTTTTTGCGCGAGGGGATGAAAATTGACACATCAGACAGCATGAAATGCAGCAACTACGTGGGCGAGACGCTGGACAGTGCGGTGGAGCTTGGTTTCCGGGGCATTTTGTTTGTGGCGCACATCGGAAAATTTATCAAGGTATCCGGCGGCATCATGAATACGCACTCGCGCTCGGCAGACTGCCGTGCGGAGCTGATGGCGGCGCAGGCGCTGCGCGCAGGGGCGGATCCGGAAACTGTGCGGCGGATTTTGGATACGATCACTACAGAGGAAGCGCTTGACATTTTAAAAGAAAAAAATCTGGCCGCGCAGACGATGAGGGAAATCCTGCCGCGCATCCGTTACTATCTGCAGCATCGCTGCGGGGGCGCGCTGAAAACGGAGGCAGTGCTCTTCTCAAACCAGCATGGCTATCTCGGTGAAACCGAAGGAGCGGAGGAACTGCTCCGGCAGTTTCGCGCGGCGGACAGATAAAATACAAAAATGAGCAGGAGGAAATATGCAGGGAATATTATATGGAGTGGGAATCGGACCGGGAGACCCGGAGCTGCTGACCTTAAAGGCAGCGCGTATTATCCGGGAAGCGGATGTGATCGCTGTTCCGGGGACGAAAAAAGAGGAGACGGTCGCCTGGCAGATCACGGTGCAGGCAGTGCCTGAGATCGCCAAAAAAGAATGCCTGGAGATCCATATGCCGATGACGAAGGAGAAGACGGCTCTGAAAGAGAGCCACGACGCAGCGGCAAAGCAGGTGGCGGCAGTATTAAAAACAGAAAAAAATGTGGCGTTTCTGACGCTCGGAGACCCCAGCGTGTACTCCACTTATCTTTATGTGCACAAGAGAATCCTCGCGATGGGATACCGCGCGGAGATGGTGAGTGGGATCCCTTCATTCTGCGCGGCTGCGGCGCGTATGAACATCGGGCTGGTGGAAAAAGCGGAGCCGCTTCATGTTATCCCGGCTTCCTATCAGATAGAGGACGCCTTAAAGCTTCCGGGCACGAAGGTGCTTATGAAGGCAGGCAAAAAGATGCAGGAGGTGAAAAAACAGCTCCTGCAGATGGAAAACACGGAAACGTTGATGATTGAAAATTGCGGGATGCCGGGAGAAAAGCTGTACCGCGGCGCAGAGGAGATTCCGGAGACGGCGGGGTACTATTCACTGATTATAGTAAAGGAGAAGGAATGAGATGGTAAATTTTGTAGGCGCAGGACCGGGGGCACCGGATCTTATCACGGTGCGTGGACAGAAGCTGCTCTCGGAGGCAGATGTGATTATTTATGCGGGCTCGCTTGTGAACCCGCAGCTCCTTTCCTATGCAAAGGAGGGCTGCAGGATTTATAACAGTGCGACGATGACACTGGAAGAGGTGCTTGAGGTGATGTATGCGGCGGAGGCAGAGGGGCAGATGACGGTCCGCCTTCACACCGGCGACCCCTGCCTGTACGGTGCGATCCGCGAGCAGATGGATGCGCTCGATGAAAAGGGCATTGCTTACACGGATTGTCCGGGCGTCAGCTCGTTCTGCGGGGCGGCTGCCGCGCTCAACCTGGAGTACACGCTTCCGGACGTATCGCAGAGCGTGATCATCACGCGCATGGCGGGCAGAACGCCGGTGCCGGGGAAGGAAGAAATCGCATCGCTTGCGGCGCATCAGGCAACTATGGTGGTATTTTTAAGTACCGGTATGCTGGAAAAGCTCTCGGAGCGGCTGATCGCGGGCGGTTATACGGCGGACACGCCGGCGGCGATCGTCTACAAGGCGACCTGGGAGGATGAGAAAACCTTTGTCTGCACGGTGGGGACGCTGGCGGAGACGGCAAAGAAAAATAATATCACCAAGACGGCGCTGATGATTATCGGCGATGTGGTCAGCCACAGTCATTATAACCGCTCCGAGCTTTACAACCCGGCATTTACGACGGAATTCCGGGAGGCAAGCAAATGAAGCTCGCAAGCGTCAGCTTTACCGGGCGCGGGAGCCGTCTGAACGCGGCGGTCACGGAGCTGCTGTCAAGGCAGGGCTATGACTGCGCAGGCTACGCAATGCCGAGATATGCAGAAAAACACGGACTTGCGGCGCTGGATATTCCTTTAAAAGAGTGGACCGGGCAGATGTTTTCTTCTGTGGACGCGATTCTGTTTATCGGAGCGACAGGGATTGCCGTGCGCAGCATAGCGCCGTTCCTGGAGCACAAGACGAAGGATCCGGCGGTGGTTGTGATGGATGAGAAGGGGGTTTTTGTCATTTCTCTGCTCTCCGGGCATATCGGGGGCGCCAATGAGCTTGCCGGTACGCTCGCCAATCTGACGGGTGCGATCCCGGTCATCACGACGGCGACCGACGTGAACGGACGCTTCGCAGTGGACGTGTTTGCGAAAAAGAATCGCCTGTATATCACGAATATGCACTACGCGAAGGAGATTTCGGCGGACGTGCTGGATGAGAAAAAAATCGGCTTTTACAGCGATTTTCCAGTGATCGGCAGCATCCCGGAGGAAATTGAGGTCTGGGAGGAACAGAAGGTTTTTGCGGGGACGAACGGCATCTGCGTAAGCCTTGCGGAGGATAAAAAGCCCTACAGGCAGACCTTAAATCTGATTCCGCGGATCATAAGCCTTGGCGTCGGCTGCAAAAAAGGCATGCCGGCGGAAAAGCTTGAGGAAAAGGTGCTGGAGGCATTGCAGACATGCGGGATCTCCATGCACAGCATTGAGCGGATCGCCAGTATTTCCCTGAAGGCGCAGGAGCCGGGATTGCTGGCACTTGCTGATAAATACCATCTGCCGCTTGTCACCTATGATGCAGAGGAGCTGCAGAGGGCGGAAGGAGATTTTTCGGATTCCGCTTTTGTGAGATCCGTCACCGGCGTGGACAATGTCTGCGAGCGCAGCGCAGTTTTGGCGTCGGGAAACGGACAGATATTATTGAAAAAAACAGCGGGGGACGGCGTGACGGTTGCCGCCGCCGTCCGGGATTGGAGTGTGGATTTTGAGTAAGATATATGTGGTCGGGATCGGTCCGGGGCAGTATGAGCAGATGACGATGCGCGCTGCGGATGCGCTGCGGGCGTGCGATACCATTGTGGGATATACGGTGTATGTGGAGCTTGTGAGAGAGCATTTTGCGGACAAGGAGTTTCTGACGACGCCGATGCGAAAGGAAGCAGAGCGCTGCCGCCTGGCCTTTGAGGAAGCGAAAAAGGGGAAAAATGTTGCGATGATCTGCAGCGGGGACGCCGGGGTATACGGCATGTCCGGGCTGATGCTGGAGATCGGCACTGCTTTCCCGGAAATTGAGGTGGAGGTGATCCCGGGCGTCACGGCGGCGACCGGCGGAGCGGCGGTGCTTGGCGCACCGCTGATCCACGATTTCGCACTTGTCAGCCTGAGCGACCTTTTGACGCCCTGGGAGAAAATTGAAAAAAGGCTCCTGCTGGCGTCCGAGGCGGATTTTGTGATCTGTCTCTACAATCCGTCCAGCAAAAAGCGGGCGGACTATCTGCAGAAGGCATGCGATCTGATGCTGCATTACAAAGCGCCGGAGACGGTCTGCGGTATCGTCAGCAATATCGGAAGAGACGGGGAAGCGTGCCGCGTGCTGCCGCTTTCAGAGCTTCGCGATACGCAGGTCGATATGTTCACCACCGTTTTTGTCGGCAACTCCCAGACAAAGGAAATTGACGGCAGAATGGTGACGCCTAGAGGATACCGGAATGTATAATATACTTATTTTTGCGGGAACGACAGAGGGGCGCGAGCTGGCGGAGTATTTAAGCCGCCAGGAGATACAGACGCATGTCTGCGTGGCGACGGAGTACGGCGGACAGCTCCTGGGAGAGGATGCGTATCGCACGGTCCATGCGGGCAGGCTGACGGCGGACGCGATGTGCGCGCTGATGGAGGAACTGGCGGAAGGAACGGCGGGCGGCCTGCTCGTTGTAGATGCGACTCATCCGTATGCGGCGGAGGTGTCGGCAAATATCCTGGCGGCGTGCAAGGTAAGCGGCGCAACGTACATCCGTCTGCTGCGGGAGAGCGGCGAGGCGGCAGGCGGTGATCTGACTGTGGTCGATTCCGTGCAGGAGGCTGTGGAATTTTTAAAAGGAACCGAAGGAAATATCCTGGTGACGACCGGAAGCAAGGAGCTGGCAAAATTTACGGAGCTGCCGGATTTCGCAGAACGCGTATTTGCGCGGGTGCTCTCGACACCGGAGGTTGCCGCGGCGTGCGCAGAGCTCGGGTTTACCGGAAAGCATCTGATCTGTATGCAGGGACCGTTCTGTGAGGATTTAAATGCGGCGATGCTGCGGCAGTTTGACGCGAAATGGATGGTCACAAAGGAATCCGGCAAAGCAGGCGGCTTTGAGGAAAAGATCCGTGCGGCGCAAAAGGCTGGCGCACATGTGGTGCTGATCGGACGCCCTCCGGAGGAGGAAGGGCTGACGCCTTTTAAGGTCCGCGCGTATCTGATGAAAAAGCTGCAGACAAAGCCGAAGCGTCAGATCTCGATCGTCGGGATCGGTATGGGCGCCAAGGACGGCATGACGGCAGAGGCAAAAAAGGTATGCCTGGAGGCGGAGCTGCTGGTCGGGGCGAAGCGGATGATGGAGAGCTTTGGCGACCTTTCGAAGGCGCAGTTTGTGTCTTATCAGCCGCAGGAAATCCGGGAATATGTGGAGGCTCACCCGGAATTTGAAAAAATAGCGCTGCTGCAGTCGGGCGACGTCGGCTTTTACAGCGGAGCGAAGAATTTATATGAGATATTTGCACAGGAAGAACCGACGGTTTATCCGGGCATTTCCTCGGTTGTGTATCTTTGTGCAAAGCTGCATATTCCCTGGGAGGATGTGAAGCTTATCAGTCTGCACGGCAGATACGCAAACGCGATCGCGGCGGTAAAGCGGCACAAAAAGGTATTTGCGCTGGTCGGAAAGGGCGAGAGCCTGCGGCAGCTTATGGAGAAGCTGACGTATTACGGCATGGCGGACGTGCAGGTGACGGTAGGCGAGGATCTTTCCTATCTCGGTGAAAAAATCTTTACGGCGACGGCGGGCGAACTGGCGCAGGAAACGTTTCGAGATCTCTGCGTGGTGCTGATAGAAAATGAGAAGGCGCATCCGGTCGTCACGCATGGGATCGCGGATGAGGAATTTCTGCGCGATGCTGTGCCGATGACGAAGTGCGAGGTGCGCAGCATCTCCCTGTCGAAGCTGCGGCTTTATGCGGATTCCATTGTCTATGACGTGGGGGCGGGCACCGGTTCCGTTTCCATTGAAGCGGCGCTGCAGGCAGCGGACGGACAGGTGTATGCGATCGAGAAGAAGCCGGAAGCGGCAGCGCTGATTCTGGCAAATCAGCAAAAATTTGCAGTCGACAATCTGACGGTGATCACCGGTTCTGCGCCGGAGGCGCTAAAGAACCTTCCCGCGCCGACGCATGTGTTTATCGGCGGTTCTTCCGGAAATATGCGGGAAATCCTGGAGGCGGTTCTTAATAAAAATCCGTCTGTGCGCATTGTCGTAAACTGCATAGCGCTGGAGACGGTGGCGGAGGCGCTGGAGTGCCTGAAAACGCTGCCGGTGACGGATACGGAGATCGTGACTGTTTCCGCTGCGCGTGCAAAAGAAGTTGGAAGGTACCACATGATGATGGGGCAGAATCCGGTCTATATCATATCCTGCAGCGGAGAGGCTGATGCGGCGGGAGAGACTTTGTAAATGCAGATGATTTTGCCGGGGAACAAAAAGGCAGGTATATATTATGGAAGAAATTCAGAAAAAATATCCGCGCTTTCTTCTGACGGCGGGAGCGAGCGGGAGCGGAAAGACGCTGATCACCTGCGGACTGTTGCAGGCGCTGAAAAACCGCGGACTGACGGCTGCCTCCTTTAAGTGCGGTCCCGATTACATCGATCCGATGTTCCACGAAAAGGTGCTGAAAACGAAGGCGCGCAATCTGGACACTTTTTTCACCGGGGAGGAAATGACGCGGTACCTGTTTGCGAAAAATGCTGCCGGGGCGGATATTTCGGTCATGGAGGGCGTGATGGGCTATTACGACGGGCTTGGCGGTATTTCCGATACGGCGAGCGCCTATGATCTCGCGCGCGTGACCGGAACGCCTGCGGTGCTGATCGTGAATACCAGGGGCATGAGCCTGTCGGTGCTCGCGTATATCAAGGGCTTTCTGGAATACCGGAGGGACAGCCGGATCTGCGGCGTAATTTTAAATCAGATGTCTGCGGGACTTTACCCGGAGATCAGTTCGCGTATTGAAGCGGAGCTTGGCGTGCGCGTGTACGGTTATGTCCCGAAGGTAACGGACTGTCTGATCGAGAGCCGCCACCTTGGTCTGGTTCTGCCGGACGAGGTGGAACGCCTGGAGGAGAAGCTGCAGAAGCTGGCGCGGGTGCTGGAGGAAAGCCTTGATATCGAAGGGCTTCTGAAGCTGGCGGAAGCGGCGGGACCGCTGCCGGGCGGAAAGCTGCAGTATTCCGGAAATGTGCAGCTTTCCGGGAATTTTCCGGGAAATTCCGCCACGATCGCTGTGGCGCGCGACGAGGCGTTTTGCTTTATTTATGAGGATAATCTGCAGCTTCTGCGGGAGTGCGGCGCGAGAATTGTTGAATTTTCCCCGATACACGACCGGCATATTCCGGCGGAGGCGGACGGGCTGCTTTTGTATGGAGGCTATCCGGAGCTGTATTCCAGAGAGCTCTCCGCCAATACGACGATGCTTGCGGATGTCCGCGGCAAAATAGCCGGGGGAATGCCATGCATGGCGGAGTGCGGCGGCTTTATGTATCTGCACCGCACGATGGAGGACATGGAGAAAAGAAAGTGGCGGATGGCCGGCGTGATCGACGCGGAAGCCTATCGCACGGAAAAGCTGACGCGCTTCGGCTATGTCGAGCTGGAGGCGGCTGACGCCTTGGAGAAAATCCGCGGTCATGAGTTTCACTATTTTGACAGCACGGACAATGGCGAAGGCTTTCTGGCGCGCAAGCCGCTGCGCAAACGGAGCTGGCGGTGTATGCACAGGACGGACACGCTTTTGGCGGGCTTTCCGCACCTGTATTACTATTCCAACCCGAAGCTCGCGGAGGAGTTTGTAAAAAAGTGTGCCGGGTATCATGCCGGCCGCAATTTGGAAGATCCCGGCGCAGTGCAGGGAAAATGAGAAGCAAGAGAGGTATAAGGCGATGAAATTATCACTGCTGGCGCTGGTCGTCGGCTTTTTGCTGGATCTGCTGCTTGGCGATCCGGCATGGATTTACCACCCTATCCGTCTGATCGGTAATCTGATCGCTGTGCTGGAGGCGGCGCTGCGAAGGGTATTTAAAGTGATACCAGCGGAAACGGCGCGCAATCCGAAAATCGTCCGCTTTAAGGGAAAAGCAAAGGAACAGGCGCACCTGGAGGAAAAATTTCACAAACGGGAATTTGCGGCCGGAACACTGCTTGCGGTGCTGGTGGTTTTTATTTCGGCGGGCATTCCGCTCCTCCTTCTGCTTGCAGCGCAGTGGGTCCATCCGTATCTGCGTCTTGCGCTGGAGAGCCTGCTCTGCTGGCAGCTTCTGGCGACGAAATCCCTAAAGGATGAGAGCATGAAGGTATACCGGAAGCTGGCGGATAACGATCTGGAGGGAAGCCGGAAGGCAGTTTCGATGATCGTCGGACGCGATACAGAAAATCTGGATGCGTCGGGCGTGACAAAGGCGGCAGTGGAGACGGTGGCGGAAAATACCTCGGACGGAGTGATCGCCCCGATGTTTTACATGGCGATCGGCGGCGCTGTGCTTGGATTTTTTTACAAGGCAATTAACACCATGGATTCCATGCTCGGCTATAAAAATGAGCGCTATCTTTATTTTGGCAGATTTGCGGCAAAGCTGGATGATGTCGCCAATTTTCTTCCGGCGCGTCTTTCCGCCCTGTTTATGATCGCGGCATCCTTCCTGCTTGGAATGGATGGCAAAAATGCTTGGCGGATTTTCCGGCGGGACCGCCTGCGCCATGCAAGTCCGAATTCGGCACAGACGGAAGCGGTGATGGCGGGTGCGCTCGACGTGCAGCTTGCCGGGGACGCCTGGTATTTTGGCGTGCTTCATATAAAAGAAACCATCGGCGACGACCTCCGTCCCATCGAGCCGGAGGATATTGTGCGCGCGAACCGTCTGCTTTACGCGACGGCTGTGCTGGCGCTGCTTGTGTTGGCGGCGGTAAAAGGTATCTTTTTGTAAGCGCAAAGCGGCAAAAGAGAGGCGCTGCCGGCCGGGTATCCGGCAAAATACAGAGAAATGAGGAAATGGTACTATGCAAAAGCATCAGCACGGCGGCGATATTTACACAACGTCCTGCCGCATCGACTTTTCAGCAAATTTAAATCCGCTTGGAATGCCGGAGCGGGTGAAAGAGGCAGCCTGCGAGGGAGTACGGCGCTCCGTCAATTACCCGGATGTGCGCTGCAGTGCGCTTCGCAGTGCGCTCTCGGAAAAAGAACAGATAGCGATGGAGCAGATTATCTGCGGGAACGGTGCGGCGGAGCTGATCTTTTTGCTGGCATCGGCAGAGAAGCCGCAAAGGGCGCTGCTGGTTTCACCCGGATTTGCGGAATACGGACAGGCGCTGGAGGCGTATGGATGTGACATTTGCTATTACGATCTGCGTGAGGAAAACGGTTTTTCGGTCGGAGAGGATTATATCACTTATTTGACAAGTGATCCCGATATTATTTTTCTCTGCAATCCGAATAATCCGACGGGCGTACAGATGCCGCGTGCGCTTCTTAAGCGTATTATTGGCGTGTGCAGGGAGCGCGGTATCCGCATGGTTCTGGATGTCTGCTTTCTTGATTTTCTGGAGCATCCGCAGGAGAGCGATTTTAATGCGGTCATCAGGGAAAATCCGCAGCTTTTTCTCTTAAAGGCGTTCACGAAAACATATGCGATGGCAGGGCTGCGTTTAGGGTATGGGCTTTGTGCGGACGAGGCGCTGCTTGCACGCATGGAGCAGCTCCGTCAGCCCTGGAGCGTTTCGATCCCGGCGCAGATGGCAGGTGTGGCAGCGCTGCGGGAGACGGATTACGTTTCCAGAGCAAGGACACTGGTTCAAAAAGAACGGCGGTGGCTGTGCGAAAAGCTGACAGAGCTTGGCTTTACCGTGTATGATTCGCGCGCAAATTTCCTGTTTTTTAAGGGCGCAGAGGGACTGGCGGAAAAATGCCGGGCGCAGGGAATCCTTATCCGGGACTGCGCAAACTACCGGGGACTTTGCGGCGGATATTACCGGATCGCTGTGCGCACGCACGCTGAAAATGAAGAATTAATACGGGCGATCAGAAAGAGCTGCGATCCGGTGAAGGATCGGAAGTGACAGGGAGGGTATTTATGGCAAAAGCAATTATGGTGCAGGGCACGATGTCAAACGTTGGAAAAAGCCTTCTGACGGCGGGGCTCTGCAGGATCTTTAAACAGGACGGCTACCGGGTCGCGCCGTTTAAGTCGCAGAATATGGCGCTGAATTCCTACATCACGGAGGAAGGGCTGGAGATGGGGCGCGCACAGGTGATGCAGGCAGAGGCGGCAGGCATCGCGCCGTCCGTCAGCATGAACCCGATTCTTCTGAAGCCGACAAACGATGTGGGCTCGCAGGTGATCGTAAACGGCGAGGTGATCGGGAATATGAAGGCGCGGGAATACTTTGCTTATAAGAAAAAGCTGATTCCCGATGTGATGAAAGCGTTTGATAAGCTGTCCGGGGAGTACGATATTATTGTGATCGAGGGCGCGGGCAGCCCGGCGGAGATTAATCTGAAATCGGACGATATTGTGAATATGGGGATGGCAAAGCTGGCGAAGGCGCCGGTGCTTCTCGTCGGAGATATCGACCGCGGCGGTGTGTTTGCCCAGCTCATCGGGACAGTTATGCTGCTCGATGAGGATGAGCGGGCGATGGTCAAAGGGCTGATCATCAATAAATTTCGCGGAGATAAGACGATCCTGGATCCTGGCATCGGGATGATTGAGGAGCGTGCCGGGATTCCGGTCGTAGGAGTTGCGCCGTACCTGCATATCCAGGTGGAGGACGAGGACAGTCTGACAGAGCGTTTCGCAGGGAAACAGGAAGTCGGACTGATCGATATTGCAGTCATCCGCCTGCCGCGTATTTCCAATTTCACGGATTTCAATCCTTTTGAGAATATGGAGGGCGTCTCTCTGCGCTATGTCGGAAATGTTTCAGAGCTGAAAAACCCGGATATGATCATCCTTCCCGGCACCAAAAGCACGATGGAGGATCTGCGCTGGCTGCGCCAGAGCGGTCTGGAGGCGGCGGTGCTGAAGGCCGCGGCAGCCGGCAAGGTGATTTTCGGCGTCTGCGGCGGCTATCAGATGATGGGTGAGAGCTTAAGCGATCCCCAGGGAGTAGAGGGCGGAGGCACGATGCGCGGTATGGGGCTGCTTCCCATGGAGACTGTGTTTGCGGGCGAGAAGACGCGCACGCGGGTGAACGGCGCTTTTGAACATGTGGATGGCATCCTCGCCGGGCTTTCCGGGGAGCCGCTTTCCGGTTACGAGATCCATATGGGCGTAACGTCACCAGGAGAAGACTGCCGCAGCCTTACCAGAATCAGGAATTACGCGGCGGGACAGTGCTCTGCACAAAATATGCAGAATCAAAAAGAAGCTTTTGCCGGAGAGGAAAAGCCGGACGGAGCCTGCCGCGGCAATGTGTACGGTACTTACGTGCACGGCATTTTTGACCGGGAGAATGTGGCGAAGGGCGTCGTGACGGCGCTCGGAAAAGCGAAGGGACTGGACGTCTCAGAGATTACGGCGGTGGATTTTGCGGCATTTAAGGAGAGCCAGTATGATATTCTGGCATCAGAACTGCGGAAACATCTCGATATGAAAAAAATATATGAAATTCTGGAGGAGGGCATCGCATGAAGGTAGAGCTGGAAAATGTAAAACCGATGGAGATCGAGCGGCGGAGCTTTGAGATCATTACGGCGGAGCTGAAAAGAGAGCTGCCGGAGGATACCGCGCCGATCATTAAGCGCTGTATCCACACAAGCGCCGATTTTGATTACGCCGATAACCTCTGCTTTTCAGAGCATGTCGTGGAAAAAGCACTGGCAGCGCTGAAGGCAGGAGCCTGCATCGTGACTGACACGCAGATGGCGAAATCGGGTATTAATAAAAAAGCACTTGCCAAATTCGGCGGAGAGGTTTATTGTTTTATGTCGGATGAGGACGTGGCGCAGACGGCGCGGGAGAACGGGACCACGCGCGCCACAGCCAGCATGGATAAGGCGGCTGCGCTTGAAAAGCCGCTGATTTTTGCGATCGGCAACGCTCCGACGGCTCTGGTGCGCCTTTACGAGCTGATAGAGGAGAAAAAAATAGCTCCGGAGCTGATCATTGGCGTTCCGGTCGGCTTTGTAAACGTGGTGCAGTCGAAGGAGCTGATTATGCAGACAGATGTCCCCTATATTGTGGCGAGGGGCAGAAAAGGGGGCAGCAACATTGCCGCCTGCATCTGCAATGCGCTGCTTTATATGGCAGGCGGTCGCTGACATCAGGTCAGGACTTTGCATTCACTGCGACGCGCAGCTAGTCCTGTGGGCAAAGTCCGTAAGAAAGTGATACAGGTGTGAGCAAATCCCATTCGCGGAGCGAATTTTAAATGGATTTGCGAATGTTACTGTGAACGACGTGAACAGTAACCATTGTTCATAAACCCTCAGAAAATTTTAAGGCCAGTTTAATGAAATTCAAAGCAGGATATGGTATACTACGTCTGTGACACGTATTTACTTACAATAAGGGGGATGAACAGATGAAGAGGACAAAAGCGATTCTGGCGGCAGCACTGGCGGGAAGCATGGCGATCTCAGCGGCATTTCCGGCGATGGCACAGGAAGATGGCGGGGCGACGCTGGTAGATCTGTTTTATACATATTCCAAAGACAATATGATCGTGGAGTATTATGACAGCAACTATCTCACGGAGTCAGGGAAGCTTCAGAAGAAAAGCTACGACGGCTTTCTGGCGCTCTCTCAGACGGATCTCGACTGGGATGGCACAGAGGAGCTGCTGGCGATCCGCCTGAAACCGGCGGCGGATGAGGACGGGGATACGGTAAACACACTGATCGCAGAGGTTTATCAGAGAAAGGACAACACACTGCAGCGCAGTGCGCAGTATACGTTGGCGGAGGATATTCTGGCATACGACGGAGCGCAGATCGATGTGTTTGCGGTAGACGGGGAGAGCGGGCAGTTTCTCTGCTGTGAGGCGAGAGACTCGGCGACGCTGCTTGCGGACGGCGTCACCTGGAGTATGCGCGCAGCCGGGTATGACGGGGAAAGCTTTTATGAGGTGTCAAACGTTTCGATGGCCGGCAGCGCCTTTTCTGCGGAGGACACCGAAGCGGCGCGCACCGCGATGAACGCGGTCGGGCTGTATCCGCAGGATCTGATCTGGGCTTCCGCTGCGGAGCAGTGCGGGCTGGGACTGATCTGTACAGTCAGGCGCTATCATACGTCTGAATATGAGAACATCCGGGCGGCAATCGATGCGGGGCAGGCGCAGCAGTACGGCGAAACCTGGTTTAAAAATTATATGAATCCGGACCGGGAAAATAAATTCGCCAAAGAATTTGCCGTCAAGCTTACGGAAAGCGCGGGGCAGGCGCAGACCGCCCAGACGGACGGCGTACATTATAGCTTTGACGGGGATTATGTGATCCCGGACAGCGACAGCCGCTATATTACGGAGGAAGATTTAAGCAGTCTTTCCGCAGACGAGATCCTGCTTGCGCGCAATGAAATTTATGCGAAGCACGGGCGGATCTTCAACAATGCGGCGCTTGATGAATATTTCCGCAGCAAGAGCTGGTATCAGCCGACGGTGGCGGGCAGCGATTTTACGGACAGCTACGCGGCTTCCGTGTTTAATGACTGCGAGATTGCGAATATCTCGACAATGGTAAAATACGAAAAAGCGCACGGTCTGAACGGATACTAAAATGATCCGGCGGATCGGCGCAGGAGTGAGAGGTTATGGAGAAACAGCAGACAAAGGCGATTCTGGTCGTCAGCTTTGGCACCAGCCATGCGGACGCCAGGGAGAAAAATATAGACCGGATCGAGGCGGATATCAGCGCGGCATTTCCGGAGTACCGCATTTACCGCGCATGGACCAGTAAAATGATATTGAAAAAACTAAAGATCCGGGACGGTATCGTGATCGACACGGCAAGGGAGGCGATGGAGCGGATGGCGGCGGACGGCATCCGCGAGGTGATCGTCCAGCCGACGCATGTGATAAACGGTATTGAGAATGACCGGATGCTTGCGGATGTGCGCGCATATGAAGAACAGTTTGACACGGTACGGACAGGCGCGCCGCTGCTCACGACAGAGCAGGACAGCCGGGAGGCGATCGCGGCGCTGGGACAGGAGTGGAACGCACTGCCGGAGAATGAGGCTCTGGTGCTGATGGGGCACGGGACGGAGCACTATGCGAACACGGTGTATGCCGCGCTGGACTATATGATGAAGGATATGGGATATGCAAATATGTTCCTCGGCACGGTGGAGGCGTATCCGACGCTGGAGGCGCTGATCCGCCAACTGAAAAAAGCAGCTCCAAAGAAGGTGCATCTCGCCCCGTTTATGATCGTAGCGGGAGATCATGCGAAAAACGATATGGCAGGCGGGGAGGAAGATTCCTGGGCAAGCCGGTTTATGCAGGAGGGCTTTGCGGTCGAGTGTCATCTGAAGGGGCTTGGCGAATACCCGCTTATCCGGGAAATGTTTGCGCGTCATGTGAGGGAAGCGAAATGAGCATATATATGGCAGGCATCGACCATACAAAAGCGCCGCTTGACGTGCGTTCCGTATTTTCCTTTACGAAAAAGAGCATGGCGAAGGCGATGGAGAAGTGGAAGGAGATTCCGGGATTTTCAGGCTGTGTGATGATCGTCACCTGCAACCGCATGGAGCTCTGGGCGAGTGTGCAGGAGGGGACGGAGCCGGATCTGTTTGAGCTTCTCTGCCGGGAAAAAGGAGTGGACGCAGGCCAGTACCGCAGATATGCCGTTCTGCGGGAAGGGCGCGAGGCGGTAAACCATCTGTTTGAGTTGTCCTGCGGTCTTCAGTCCCGTATTCTTGGGGAGGATCAGATCATCACGCAGGTGAAGGACGCACTCGCGTTTGCCAGGGAGCAGTATGCGGCGGACAATGTGCTGGAGGTCCTGTTCCGTATGGCGGTAACTGCCGGAAAGAAGGTAAAGACGGAGGTACTGCTTTCCAAAAAGGACAGCTCTGTCATCCACCGGGCGGCAGAGGTCTTAAAAGAAGAAGGGTACTGTTTTGCGGGCAGGAAGTGCATGGTGATCGGAAACGGCGAGATGGGAAAGCTTTCCGCAAATGTATTCCGGGACGAGGGAGCCGACGTCACGGTCACAGTGCGCAGCTACCGAAGCGGTATCGTTGATATTCCAAAGGGTTGTAAGCGCATTGATTATGCGGAGCGCATGACGATCCTGGGACAGTGCGATTATGTGATCAGTGCGACGGCAAGCCCGAACTATACGCTGCGCAGGGAAGAGGTGCGTGCGGCGCTTCAAAAACCGGTGATCATGATCGACCTGGCGGTGCCGCGGGATATTGAGCCTTCGGTTGGAGAACTGCCGGGCGTTACGCTTTATGACATCGACCATTTTGACGCCGGACACATCAGTGCGCAGACGCAGGCGGATATCGCGCGTGCAAAGGAAATTTTAAAGGAGCAGATCACAGAATTCTTCGACTGGTACGAGGGCAGGGATGTGGTCGAAAAGATCCAGGACGTTAAGGCGGCGTTTGTGGAGGATTTTCACCTGCGCACCCAGAAAAAGACGCGGGAGCTGGGCGTAAGCCTGCAGACGGAGAACGCGCAGGCGCTGCAGGAATACCAGGAGTATATTGAGACGGCGGCCGCAAAGACCATCAACAAGATGATGTTCGGACTGCGCAGAAGCATAAGCGACCGGGCGTTCCGGGAATGTATGGAGGCATTGGAAGGTTTATATGAAAAAGACGATTATCATCGGCAGCCGGGAGAGTAAGCTTGCCGTTATCCAGGCGGAGATGGTGAAGCAGGCAATCGAGCGGGAAAATCCCGGGCTGTCTGTTTCCATACTGACGATGAAGACGACGGGCGATAAAATTCTGGACCGCACGCTGGATAAGGTGGGCGGCAAGGGATTGTTCGTGAAGGAGCTGGACCGGGCGCTTCTGGAAAAAAGGAGCGATCTTTCCGTACATAGTCTGAAGGATGTCCCGATGGAGATCCCGGATGATCTTCCGCTGCTTGCGTTTTCTGAGCGGGCGGATGTGCGGGATGTGCTGGTGCTGCCGGAGGGCGCACGGGAGATCGATTTTTCAAAACCGATCGGCTGTTCGAGCAGCCGCCGGATCCTGCAGCTAAAGGAGCTGTATCCGCAGGCGGATTTTCGCCCGGTGCGCGGAAACGTGCTCACCAGGCTGCAAAAGCTGGATGGCGGAGAATATAGCGCGCTTGTCCTGGCGGCTGCCGGTCTTATGCGGCTGGGGCTTGCGGCGCGTATCAGCCGCTATTTTTCTCCGGAGGAGATCGTTCCCGCCGCCGGACAGGGCATTCTTGCCGTGCAGGGCCGGGCAGGGGAGGATTACGGGTATCTGGAGGCAGTCTCGGATACAGAGGCGCGGGATGCGGCGCTCTGCGAGCGCGCTTTTGTGCGGGCGCTTGGCGGAGGCTGCAGCTCGCCGACGGCGGCGTATGCCCGGATAGAGGGCGGGCGGATTTTTCTGACCGGTCTTTACTGTGAGGAGAGCAGCGCAAGATGGCGCAGGGGAAGCATAAGCGGAGCGCGCACAGAAGCAGTAAAGATCGGTCAGAGGCTTGCCGAATGTCTTTTTCAGAGCGTCTGCTCATCAGAGGCAGAAAAAGGCGGGCATCTTGCGGATATTTGTTTGGTAGGAAAGGAACCATAGTATGCAGGGAAAAGTATATCTTGTCGGGGCCGGTCCCTCTGATCCCGGTCTGTTTACGAGAAGAGGCGAGGAGATTTTAAAGCGTGCGGAGGTCGTTGTTTACGACGCCCTCGTCGGGCAGGGCGTGCTTGGCATGATCCCGCGGGAGGCAAAGCTGATCAATGTGGGAAAGCGCGCGAGTCATCATACGATGAAGCAGGAGGAGATCAACCGTGTGCTTGTCCGGGAAGCAAAAGCAGGCAGGCTTGTTGTGCGCCTGAAGGGCGGCGATCCTTTTCTCTTCGGCAGAGGCGGCGAGGAGCTGGAGCTTCTGGTGAAAGAGCAGATCCCCTTCGAGGTGGTGCCGGGCGTGACGTCGGCGCTCTCCGTTCCGGCATACTGCGGGATCCCGGTCACGCACCGGGACTACTGCTCTTCTTTGCATATTGTCACCGGGCATAAGCGCGCGGAAAAAGAGTACGACATAGATTTTGAGGCGCTGGTGCGCATCGGCGGGACGCTTGTGTTTCTGATGGGAGTTACCGCCCTGGAGGATATCTGCGAAGGGCTTCTCGCGGCGGGGATGCGCGCGGATATGCCGGCGGCGGTCCTGCAAAAGGGAACGACGGCGGCGCAGAAAAAGATTGTTGCCACCGTCGCTGACCTGGCGGAGGAAGTGAGAAGACAGGGCGTTGAGACGCCGGCGATCATTGTGGTCGGAGAGGTGTGCGGCCTGGCGGAAGCATTTTCCTGGCAGGAGAAAAAACCGCTGTTCGGAAAGAAAATCCTTGTCACAAGACCGCGGGAGCTGATCTCAGAGATGGCCGCAAGACTGCGGGAGCAGGGGGCGGAGGTGCTGGAGCTGCCGGCGATCCGCATTGCGCCGCGGGAATGTGCGGGAGAAATACAGGATGCGCTGGAGCATCTGTCCGCCTTCGACTGGCTGGCGTTTACCAGTCCCTCCGGGGTGCGGGTATTCTTTGAGGACATGAAGAAATGCCGCATGGACGTCCGGCGTCTGGCGTCCCTGAAGCTTGCCGTCCTCGGAAGCGGTACGAAAAAGGAGCTGGAAAAATACGGCTGCTATGCGGATCTGATGCCGCAGCAGGCATATGCAGAGGAGCTTGGAAGAGCGCTTGCAAAGGAATGCCGGGGCGGTGAAAAAATACTTCTGTTCCGTGCAGCAGCGGGAAGCACGGAGCTTGTAGAGGAGCTGAAAAAGACGCCGGGCATAACGGCAGTGGATCTGGCGGCATACGATACGGTCTATGAGATGTCGCCGCTGATCGATGTGCGTGCGGAATTTGAAAACGGGCAGATCGACTATGCGGTATTTACGAGCGCGTCGACAGTGAAGGGTTTTAAAGAGAGTGTTCTGGGGCTGGATTTTGCAAAGGTGCGTGCAGTCTGCATCGGCAGAAAGACAAGAGCCGCCGCAGAGGAGCTTGGCATGGAGACCTTTATGGCAGAGGAGCCGTCCATGGAAGCGGTCGTGCGACTGGTGGAGGAGCTTGCACGCGGAAAAAGAAAGGAAGCGTTGTAATGGAGTTGAGAAAGCGTCCGCGCAGACTGCGCGGTGGGGAGAATCTGCGCAGGATGGTGCGGGAGACACGGATGGATAAAGCGTCTTTAGTATATCCGATGTTTGTGATAGATGGAGAGAACATCAAAGAAGAAATTCCCTCTATGGAGGGACAGTATCGCTACAGCGTCGACCGCATGGGCGAGTGCCTGCAGGAGCTGCTTGAGGCAGGGGTGACGTCTGTGATGCTGTTCGGCATTCCGGCGGTGAAGGATGAGGTGGGAAGCCAGGCGTATGCCGCCGACGGCATCGTGCAGCGCGCTCTGCGCTACGCAAAAGAACATTTCCCGCAGATGTACCTGATCACGGACGTCTGCATGTGCGAGTATACCTCGCACGGACACTGCGGCGTGCTTTGCGGACACGATGTTGAGAATGATAAAACGCTGGAGCTGCTTGCGAAGACCGCGCTCTCCCATGTGCAGGCGGGAGCGGACATGGTGGCGCCGTCCGATATGATGGATGGGCGCGTGCTTGCGATCCGCAATACGCTGGATGAGCACGGCTTTACGAATATTCCGATCATGTCCTATGCGGTGAAATATGCGTCTGCATTTTACGGGCCGTTCCGCGATGCGGCAGGCTCGGCGCCGTCCTTTGGGGACCGCAAGACCTACCAGATGGATTTCCACAACAGCCGCGAGGGTATTAAGGAAGCGCTGCTGGACGAGGAAGAGGGAGCGGATATCATCATGGTGAAGCCGGCGATGTCGTACCTGGACATGGTGGCGAAGGTGAAGGAAGCAGTGCATACGCCGGTTGCCTCTTATAGTGTAAGCGGTGAGTACGCGATGGTTAAGGCGGCTGCGAAGCTGGGCTGGATCGACGAGGAGCGCGTGATCTGCGAGATGGCGGCGGCGGCTTACCGTGCGGGCAGCGATATTTATATCACGTATTTTGCAAAAGAGCTTGCAAAGTATATGGACGAAGGGAGAATCGGCTGATGACAAGATCAGAGCAGCTTTTTCAGGAGGCGGTCACGCTGATGCCTGGCGGGGTGAACAGCCCGGTGCGCGCATTCGGAAGCGTGCGGGAGACGCCGCGCTTTATCGAGCGCGCGGACGGCGCATATATGACAGATGCGGACGGCAATACCTATATTGACTTTGTCGGTTCCTGGGGGCCGATGATTCTGGGGCATAATCATCCGGAGGTATTAAAAAGCGTCACGGAGACGGCGGCGAAGGGACTGAGCTTCGGCGCGGCGACGGAAAATGAAGTAAAGATGGCGCGGCTGATTTCGGAGATGGTTCCCTCTATCGAGATGGTGCGCATGGTAAACTCCGGCACGGAGGCGGTGATGAGTGCGCTCAGGGCAGCGCGCGGCTTTACAGGCAGAAATAAAATCGTGAAATTTATGGGATGCTATCATGGTCATACCGATGCGATGCTGGTAAAGGCAGGCTCCGGTGTCATGACGGCGGGCGTGCCGGACAGTGCGGGCGTACCGGCGGGCTGTACGCAGGATACGCTGTCGGCGGTATACAACGATCTGGAGAGCGTGCGTGCATTGTTTGAGAGCTGCGGGGAGGAAATCGCCGCAGTGATCGTGGAGCCGGTCGGCGCTAATATGGGCGTTGTGCCCCCGGTGGAGGGGTTTCTGCAGGGACTGCGCGCGCTCTGCGACAGGTACGGCAGCCTTCTTATTTTTGACGAGGTGATCACCGGATTTCGATTAAGCGCAGGCGGAGCGCAGGAGTACTTCGGCATAAAGCCGGATCTGACTACCTTTGGAAAAATCATCGGAGCCGGGATGCCGGTGGGCGCGTACGGCGGCAGACGGGAAATCATGGAGATGGTTTCGCCCGTCGGAAGAGTTTACCAGGCGGGTACCTTAAGCGGCAATCCGGTGGCGATGGCGGCAGGGCTTGCGCAGCTTAACATTCTGCGGAATACGCCCGGCTTCTATGAAGAGCTGAATGCAAAGGGCGACTGGTTCTACGGGGAGCTTGGAAAGATCCTGACGCATTATGGCGTGCCGCACTGTCTGAATCATATCGGCTCGCTCGGCTGCGTATTCTTTACCGGGGAGAAGGTGCACGACTATGCTTCGGCAAAGACGGCGGATACAGAGAGCTATGGCAGGTATTTTGCATATATGCTGAATCATGGTGTATATTTTGCACCATCGCAGTTTGAGGCAATGTTCCTCTCGGCTGCACATACCCGCAAGAAGGAGCTGGCGGATACCCTGCAGAGGGCTGAGGATTATGTTAAAGAAAATTACTGAGATCATTCTGGTGCCGGTCACGATACTGTTTCTCATCTCAGCAGCCGTGTACCTGACGCTGGCGTGCAGACCGCTGTATTATTTTGATATACAGCATTTAAAGATTGCGGAGGAATCGGGTTATTCCGAGAAGGAGATCCGGGAAAACTATGATGCGCTGATCGACTACAACCTCTCGCCGCGGCAGGAAAAACTGGAATTTCCGACGCTGCCGATGTCCAGGGAGGGGGAGATTCATTTTGGCGAGGTGAAGGTGATCTTTCAGCTCTTTTTGCGGATACTGGCAGTCACTGCGCCGCTGGTGGCGGCAGCCGTCATTGTTTTCTGCGTGAAAAAATGGAAAGTGACGTTTCTGAAATGGGCAGGACTTCTGACGCCGCTTCTTGTCGCGGTGCTTGCGATACTGATCGCCGTGGACTGGGACCGTGCGTTTGTACTTTTCCATGAGCTGGTTTTTGCAAATGATTACTGGTTGTTCGATCCGGCGACGGATCCGGTGATCACCATTCTTCCGGATACCTATTTCCTGCACTGCGCAGTGCTGATCCTGGCGCTGATCCTGATCGGCTCGGCAGTCTGCGTGGTCCTTTCCAGGGTGCAGTCCCTGCGCGGAGATTCCGGGATCGTAAAAGAAAAGCATAATGCGCAAAACGCGCGGAAAAGGAGAGAAAAATGAAAAGACTTTATAAATCGGCAGACGATAAGATGATCTGCGGCGTATGCGGCGGGATCGCAAGATATTTTAATATCGACTCGACGCTGGTCCGGCTGATCTTTGCGATCCTCGGACTCACCGGCGGCAGCGGGGTGCTTGCTTACATTATCGCGGTGATCATTATCCCGTCGGAGCCGTAGAGGATTTTTAAAAAAGATGTATAAGCGGCGGAAAATGGACGATACTCCTTAAAGAAAACAGGAAAGGGGTATGGTTTTTATGCCGAAAAGCAAGAAAAAAATTGATCTGGAGAATATGGAACCGGAGGAAAAGCTGAAGTATGAGATCGCGGATGAGCTGGGACTTTTAGACCGTGTGCTGCAGGACGGCTGGCGGTCGCTGTCCGCAAAGGAGACGGGGCGCATCGGCGGTCTTATTACAAAGCGCAGACGGGAAGAAAAAGTATAGGGATTACATGAAAAATCTGATACAGGATCTGAAAAATAACGATTTCAAAAATATTTATCTTCTCTTCGGGGAGGAGGACTATCTGAAAAAGCAGTATAAGCACCGTCTGCAGACGGCGCTCATCTCCCCGGAGGATACCGTAAATCTGAACTGCTACGAGGGGAAAAACATTTCAGTGAACGAGCTGATCGATCAGGCGGAGACGCTGCCGTTCTTTGCGGAGCGGAGGCTTCTTGTCATTCAGGACAGCGGGTTCTTTAAGAGCGCCAGCGCGCAGCTCGCACAGTATCTTGAAAATGTCCCGCCCACCACGTATTTTCTTTTCGTGGAGGATGAGGTGGACAAGCGGCAGAAGCTCTACAAGGCGGTGAAGAGCCACGGCAGGATCGTGGAATTTAAGAAGCAGACGGAGGATACGCTGTCGCGCTGGATCCTGGGGATTTTAAAAAAGGAAAACAAGAATATTACGCGCAGGGCGATGGATCTGTTTCTGGAAAAGACCGGAACGGATATGAACAATATCAGCACGGAGCTGGAAAAGCTGCTCTGCTACACCATCGACAAAGATGTGATCATGCCGGAGGACGTCGAGGAAATCTGCACGACGCAGACTGTCAACAAAATTTTTGAGATGGTGAACGCCGTTTCCGCCGGAAATAACCGCAGGGCGCTTGATCTGTACTACGATCTGCTGGCGTTAAAGGAACCGCCTATGAGGATACTGTTTCTTGTGACCCGGCAGTTCAACCAGCTTCTTCAGGTGAAGGGGTTGCGAAGCCACGGCTACGATGCGGACAGCATTGCGGAAAGGCTGGGAATACAGCGGTTTGTCGCCCAGGGCTGCGTGCGGCAGTCGGAGCGGTTTTCTGAGGCGCAGCTAAAGCAGCTTGTCACGCAGTGCGTGGAGACGGAGGAAGCGGTCAAGACCGGCAATTTAAATGAAAAACTCGGCGTGGAGCTGATCCTCGCGAAAAAATCATAGACGGAAAAAGGGAAAAGCACTAAAAAGGGAGTTCTCACATAGACTAATAGAAACCCCTTTGAGGTGCTTTTTTATGAAGTCTTTTCCAAAGCCGCTTACTCCCGAAGAAGAAGCCCTGTTTCTTCAGAAATATAAGGAGGGCGACCTGGAAGCGAAAAAAATTTTGATTGAGCGGAATCTGCGGCTGGTGGCGCATGTGGCAAAAAAGTATCAGAAGCAGGGGGAGGATGGGGAGGACCTGATCGCGGTTGGAACCATCGGGCTGATAAAGGCGATCTCTACCTTTGATCACGCCAAGACCAACAAGCTGGCAACCTACGCTGCCCGATGCGTGGAAAACGAGCTTTTGATGCTGTTTCGCTCACGAAAAAAGATTGCGCGCGAGGTATCGTTAAATGAACCGATCGGAACCGACAAGGAGGGCAATGAGATCAGCCTGATCGACGTGATCGAGGGGGAGACCATTGATGTGATCGAGCGCATGGAGCTGGATCAAAATACGCAGAAACTCTATGGTCTACTGGAAAATGTTCTCTCAGAGCGTGAAAAAGAGATCTTAAAGCTCCGGTACGGGCTTTATGGGAAATCGGAGATGACACAGCGGGAAATTGCTGATAAAATGGGGATATCAAGATCGTATGTATCGCGGATCGAAAAGAGCGCGGTCGCGAAGCTGCGGCAGCACTTCCAGATATCGCAGGCATGACGGACGGCGGCGTTTTATAAGGAGAGAGCATGATCTATTTTTGCAGAAAAACCATAGAAAAACAGGAAAAGCATACAAAGCAGACAGAAAACGCAAGGGAGCTGCTGCTTGCCGGACTTCGTCTGGAGTACGGCATAGAGCGGCTGCCGGTGATCGCGGCGTCGGAGCTGGGAAAGCCCTACTTTCCGGAAATGCCGCAGATTTTTTTTAATTACAGTCATTGCCGGGAGGGGATCCTCTGCGGCATCAGCAGCACGCCCATCGGCGTGGATATGGAGACTGTGCGGGATTACAAAGGACCACTGGTTAAGCGGGTATGTCATGAACAGGAAGTGTCTCTTCTGCAGGAAGCAGCGCAGAAGAACCGGATGCTGACGAGAATCTGGGTGGTAAAGGAGGCGTATCTGAAATATCTCGGCACCGGCATCCGAAGCGATATGCGGCTTCTGGATATGTCTGCTGCTGTGCGGCAGGATAAGTTTACGTACGGCGGCTGTTTTCTGCGGCTCTGGGAACAGGAGGAGATCTGTATGTGCGCCTGCACAGAAGTGCCTTATCGCGGCGCACTTACACAATTAGAAATTTAAATATATTTTTGTTGCATTTATAAAGTGTTTATGATATCATATCATTAAAATAAGTCTAAAATTTTATCTGAATCATCTGGAAATCGTGACGATCCTGTATCTTTATAGTTATGGGAATCTTTTATCACCTGCGCGCGGCAGTACGAAAGTGAAAGGGGAAATGTGTTTGTTTAGTACAGTGACGTCTGCGGCTATCTTTGGCGTGGAGAGCAGACCGGTGAATGTGGAGGCGGATATTACCGACGGGCTGCCGTCGTTTGCGATGGTGGGCTTTTTGTCAACACAGGTGAAGGAGGCGCAGGAGCGCGTGCGCACCGCCCTGAAAAACAGCGGGCTTCGTATGGAGCCCAAAAGGATTACCGTCAATCTGTCGCCTGCGGATGTAAGAAAGAGCGGAACAGGCTTTGATCTTCCGATCGCGGTGGCGGTGGCTGCAGCTTACGGAAAGGTTCCGGGAGAGCGTCTTGAGGGGATTCTGATCGCCGGAGAATTAAATTTAAACGGAGAGGTGCTGCCGGTGCCGGGCATCCTGCCAATCGTGGCGGGTGCGCGGGAAAGCGGCTGTCATACCTGCATTCTTCCAAAGGCAAACGAAAAGGAGGGGGCGGTTATTTCCGGTATCCGGATCCTTGGCGTGGAGACACTGGCAGAAACGATCGCGTACCTAAAGGGCGAACGCGCGCTGAAGCCGGCGTGCGCTTCGGAAAATGGCGCCGGGGAAGCGGAGACGCACTACGAGGATTTCGCGGAGATTGCCGGACAGGAGGCGGCGCGGCGGGCGGTGGAGGTGGCGGTGTCCGGCTTTCACAATCTGCTGATGGTGGGACCGCCCGGCTCCGGAAAATCGATGCTTGCGCGGCGCATACCGGGGATTCTGCCGCCGCTTTCGCTGGAGGAGAAGATCGAGATTTCGAAGGTTTACAGCATCGCCGGGATGCTGAACAGGGATTGCCACCTTGTACAGCAGCGTCCGTTCCGCGCTCCGCATCACAGCATCACGGCAAAGGCGATGGCGGGAGGCGGCAACTATCCGCGTCCCGGAGAGGTAAGCCTGGCGCACAACGGCGTATTGTTTCTGGACGAGCTGCCGGAGTTTTCGCGGGAGACGCTGGAGGTGCTGCGGCAGCCGCTGGAGGAGCGCCGGGTGTGTATTTCCAGAACCAGCGGCATCTGCACTTATCCGGCAAATATTATGTTAGTTGCGGCGATGAATCCCTGTCCGTGCGGAAATTATCCTGATATTGCAAAATGTCTTTGCACGAATCATCAGGTGCGGCAGTATTTAAACCGGATCAGCTCGCCGTTTCTGGACCGCATCGACATTACGATCGAGGTCCCGGCACTGCAGTACCGGTCTCTGGAGGTGAAGAAAACGGCGGAGACGTCGGCGCAGATCCGGGAAAGGGTGTTAAAGGCGCGCCGGATACAGGAGCAGCGCTACAAAAATACGCCGTTTCGTTTCAACGCCGATCTCGACCAGAGCGGCATCCGCACTTACTGTCCGCTTGGCAGCACACAGGAGATGCTGATGCAGGAGGCATTTGAGAAGCTTGATTTAAGCGCACGCACGTATTACCGTATTTTGAAGGTGGCGAGGACGATCGCCGATATGATGGAAAGCGGGCGGATCGAGACGGAGCATTTGCAGGAAGCGCTTTGCTACCGCAGCATTCATAAGCGCTACTGGCTAAACCGATAGAAAGGGCGGAAAATTGGAGAAGCTATACGACGAGAGAAGAGAGCTGGAGTGGTTCTGGCTCTGCAGCATTCCCGGGCTTTTTGAAGCAGACCGGAAACGGCTTCTGCAGGTTTACCGGGAACCGGGGAGATTATATACTGAGGCAAAGGGAAAAAAGGGGCTGCTTCCGGTTTTAACGGAGAAGAAGCTGCAGGCGGTGCGCAGTCACTGGGAGCTTTCCCGCGCGCAGGATGCCTATCATAAGTGGAGAGAAAAGGGAATACAATTTATTAGCTGCGAAAATCCATTGTATCCCGCACGGCTTCTGCAGATACCGGATTACCCCTCCGGCCTGTTTTATAAAGGAGCGATGATTTCGAAGGAGGAACGCTGTGTGGCCGTCATAGGCGCGCGAATGTGCACTTATAATGGAAGAAACACTGCCCAGGAGTTTTCGGAGCGACTTGCTCAAAACGGCGTTTCCGTGGTGAGCGGCATGGCATACGGTATCGACGCGCAGGCACAGGAGGCATGCGTAAAAGCCGGCGGCAAAAGCTACGCCGTTCTTGGCTGCGGCGCGGACATCTGCTATCCAAAGGAAAACAGGGGGTTATATGAGGCGCTGGCGGATAAAGGCGGCGTTATCTCAGAATTTTATCCGGGCACGGCGCCTGCCGCCTGGCATTTTCCTATGCGAAACCGTATTATCAGCGGGCTGTCCGAGATCGTAGTGGTGGTAGAGGCGCGGAAAAAAAGCGGTACGCTGATCACGGCGGATCTGGCGCTGGAGCAGGGACGGGATGTCTATGCGTTCCCGGGACGTATGCAGGACGCTTTGAGCGCCGGATGCAACCGCCTGATCCAGGAGGGCGCGGGGATGATCACCGATATAGAGGAGTTTCTGGAAACAAATGGTTTCCTCACAAGAAAAGCCGCAAAAGAGAAAAATCCAAATCTGGTACTTGCATCGTCTGAAAAATTGGTGTATAGTTGTCTGGATTCTGATGCAAAGAACCTGCAGACGCTGGCGGAGGAGACAGATCTTCCCATCTGGCAGCTTATGGGAGTTTTAAGCACCCTGGAGCTGAAGGGGCTTGCGTCAGAAAGCGGTAAAAATAATTATGTAAAAATGAAATGATTTTTACGGAGGAAATCCTGATGGCGAAAAACCTGGTAATTGTGGAGTCTCCCACAAAAGTCAAGACGATAAAGAAATTTTTAGGCTCAAATTATGAGGTGGCGGCCTCCAACGGGCATGTGCGCGATCTGCCGAAAAGCCAGCTCGGTATCGACGTGGAGCACGATTATGAGCCGAAGTATATTACCATCCGCGGAAAAGGGGAGCTGCTTGCGTCGCTGCGCAAGGAAGTAAAAAAAGCGGATAAAGTTTATCTGGCAACCGACCCCGACCGCGAGGGGGAGGCGATCAGCTGGCATCTTGCGCATGCGCTGAAGCTGGACGAGGACAAGATGCGCAGAATCACCTTCAACGAGATCACAAAAAACGCGGTGAAGGCATCGCTCAAAAACCCGCGGAAGATCGATATGAACCTTGTGGATGCGCAGCAGGCAAGGCGTATGCTGGATCGCATGGTGGGTTATGAGATCAGCCCGCTTCTGTGGGCGAAGGTAAAGCGGGGCTTAAGCGCCGGAAGAGTGCAGTCTGCGGTTCTGCGTCTGATCGCCGACCGGGACGAGGAGATCAATGCATTCGTGCCGGAGGAATACTGGACCTTAAATGCGGTCCTGGATGTGCAGGGCTCAAAAAAGCCCCTGGAGGCAGCCTTTTACGGAACCGAGAAAAAGAAAATGACGCTTCATTCCCGGGAGGAGCTGGATACGGTTTTAAAGGAAATTGAACAGGAGGAATTTTCCGTTGCAGAAATTAAGACCGGAGAGCGCGTGCGCAAGGCGCCGCTGCCGTTTACGACCAGTACCCTGCAGCAGGAGGCGTCTAAGGTGCTGAATTTTTCCACGCAGAAAACAATGCGTATCGCGCAGCAGCTTTACGAGGGCGTGGATATCAAGGGAAACGGCACCGTCGGTCTGATTACTTATCTGCGTACTGATTCCGTCCGTATCGCTGACGAGGCAGATGCGGCGGCAAAAGAATATATCAGAGAGCAGTATGGAAGCGATTATGTGGCGGGCGAAAGCCAGGTGAAGGCATTCGGAAAGAAGATCCAGGACGCGCACGAGGCAATCCGTCCGAGTGATATCGGGCGCACGCCGACGCTCATCAAGGAGTCGCTGTCGCGGGATCAGTTCCGTCTTTACCAGCTTATCTGGAGAAGATTTGCGGCGAGCCGTATGGCTGGCGCGCGCTACGAGACGATATCGGCGAAAATCGGAGCCGGACAGTACCGCTTTACCGCTTCCGCCTCTCATCTGGCGTTTGAGGGCTTTATGGCTGTCTATACGCAGGAGTCGGAGGAGGACGAAAAGAGCCAGTCTGTTCTTACAAAAATCACAAAGGATACGGTTCTGACAAAAAAAGAGCTGCAGGAGAAGCAGCACTTTACGCAGCCGCCCGCTCATTACACGGAGGCGGCGCTGGTAAAAACGCTGGAGGAGCTTGGCATCGGCCGTCCGAGTACGTATGCGCCGACCATCACGACGCTGCTTGCGCGCAGATATGTAATAAAAGAAAATAAAAATTTGTACATGACGGAGCTGGGCGAGGTCGTCAACCAGATGATGAAGAAGGCGTTCCCGAGCATTGTGGACGTAAACTTTACGGCAAACATGGAGTCGCTTCTCGATAAGGTAGAGGAGGGTGTCGTGAACTGGAAGACGGTGGTCAGCAATTTCTACCCTGACCTTGAAGAGGCGGTGAAGCAGGCGGAAAAGGAGCTGGAGAGCGTAAAGATCGCGGATGAGGAAACCGATGTCATCTGTGAGCAGTGCGGGCGCAATATGGTGATCAAATACGGACCGCATGGAAAATTCCTCGCATGTCCGGGCTTCCCGGACTGCCGCAACACAAAGCCCTATCTGGAGAAGATCGGCGTGCCCTGCCCGAAGTGCGGCAGGGAGCTTGTCGTGCGCAAAACGAAGAAGGGCAGACGTTATTACGGCTGCGAGAATAATCCGGAATGCGACTATATGACCTGGCAGAAACCAAAACCAGTGGAGGAAAAAAAGTAATTGTCTGAAATTAATATATTTTTTATTGATGCTTTGTGAAAACTGTGGTACACTGAGCGCATGAGGCATTGGACAACAACGGAAAGGAAGGGTGCGCAATGAGTGTACAATTATTGGACAAGACACGAAAAATTAACAAGCTTTTACACAACAACAACTCCAGTAAGGTAGTTTTCAACGACATCTGTCAGGTGTTGACGGATATTCTGGATTCCAATATTCTGGTTATCAGCCGGAAGGGCAAGGTGCTCGGTGTCAGTCTGAGTGACCAGGTGGAAGAGATTCACGAGCTGATTGCGGATAAGGTGGGCGGCTTTATTGACCCGCTGCTGAACGAACGTCTCCTGGCGGTACTTTCTACCAAAGAAAATGTCAATCTGGAAACACTTGGATTTGTGGACGGGGACGTCGGAAAGTATCAGGCGATTATCAATCCGATCGATATCGCGGGCGAGCGCCTTGGAACCGTTTTTATGTATAAATGCGACAGTCAGTACACGATCGACGATATTATTCTGAGCGAGTACGGCACGACGGTAGTCGGGCTGGAGATGATGCGCTCTGTAAACGAGGAGAATGCGGAGGAGAACCGCAAGATCCAGATCGTAAAATCTGCCATCAGCACGCTCTCCTACTCGGAGCTGGAGGCGATCATCCATATTTTTGACGAGCTCGATGGGAACGAGGGCATTCTGGTGGCGAGCAAGGTGGCGGACCGCGTGGGCATTACGCGTTCGGTGATCGTCAACGCACTGCGCAAATTTGAGAGCGCCGGTGTTATAGAGTCACGTTCCTCCGGAATGAAGGGGACCTATATCAAGGTCGTAAATGACGTTGTGTTTGATGAATTAAAAGAAATCAAGGCGAGCAGGAAGAAGTTTTAAGGAGCCGTGTGTTTACAAAATTTTTAGAAATTATATTGAAAAAGTGAGAAAACGGGAGCATTCGAAAGATAACGAGAGTTATTGGAAGAATGCTCCTGATTTTTGCAAACGTATAAAGTTGCATATTTTACATATATTTACTAATATATGTCTTGTGATTAGCACTCGACTGAAATGAGTGCTAATAATAAGAAAGCTGATGAAGGAGGAAACAATCATGAAGTTAGTACCATTGGGTGACAGAGTTGTATTAAAGCAGTTTGAAGCAGAAGAGACTACAAAATCCGGGATTATCCTGGCAGCAAAATCGCAGGAGAAGCCGCAGCAGGCAGAGGTTATCGCTGTAGGACCGGGCGGCGTGGTAGACGGAAAAGAAGTTACGATGCAGGTTAAGGTTGGAGATAAGGTAATTTACTCCAAATATGCCGGCAATGAAGTGAAGCTGGACGACGAGGAATACATCATTGTAAAACAGAATGATATTCTGGCAATAGTAGAATAAGGAGGGTGCATTATTATGGCAAAGGAAATCAAATATGGTTCAGAGGCAAGAGCAGCACTTGAGGCTGGCGTAGATAAGCTGGCAGATACGGTCAAGGTAACACTTGGACCGAAAGGAAGAAACGTAGTACTTGACAAGCAGTACGGCGCTCCGCTCATCACAAACGACGGCGTTACCATTGCAAAGGAAATCGAGCTGGAGGATGCGTTTGAAAACATGGGCGCACAGCTTGTAAAAGAGGTTGCTACCAAGACAAACGATGTAGCCGGTGACGGTACGACGACAGCAACCGTTCTTGCACAGGCAATGATCCGGGAGGGGATGAAGAACCTGGCGGCAGGCGCAAACCCGATCGTTCTGAGAAAGGGTATGAAGAAGGCAACCGATGTTGCGGTAGAAGCTATCGCATCCATGAGCAGCAAGGTTACCGGAAAGCATCAGATGGCGAGAGTCGCAGCTATCTCCGCTGGTGATGAGGAAGTTGGAAATATGGTTGCGGACGCTATGGAAAAGGTTTCCAATGACGGCGTTATCACTATTGAGGAATCCAAGACCATGAAGACCGAGCTTGACCTGGTAGAAGGTATGCAGTTTGACAGAGGTTATATCTCCGCATACATGGCAACCGATATGGAAAAGATGGAAGCAGTGCTGGAAGATCCGTACATCCTGATTACCGACAAGAAGATCTCCGTGATCCAGGATATCCTGCCGCTTCTGGAGCAGATCGTGCAGTCCGGCAGAAAGCTGCTGATCATTGCGGAGGATGTAGAGGGCGAAGCGCTCACCACGCTGATCGTCAACAAGCTGAGAGGAACCTTCGGCGTAGTTGCTGTGAAGGCACCGGGCTATGGCGACAGAAGAAAAGATATGCTGAAGGATATCGCGATCCTTACCGGTGGACAGGTAATCTCCGAGGAGCTTGGTCTGGAGCTGAAGGATACCACGATCGATATGCTCGGACGTGCAAAATCCGTTAAGGTTGTAAAAGAGAACACCGTTATCGTGGACGGCGAGGGCAACCGTGAAGAAATCAAGGCAAGAGTTGCACAGATCAAGGCACAGATCGAGGAGACAACTTCCGAGTTTGATAAAGAGAAACTGCAGGAGCGCCTTGCGAAACTGGCAGGCGGCGTAGCGGTAATCCGTGTCGGTGCAGCTACCGAGACAGAAATGAAGGAAGCAAAGCTCCGCATGGAGGATGCTCTGAACGCAACAAGAGCAGCCGTAGAAGAGGGTATCGTAGCAGGCGGCGGTTCTGCATATATCCATGCGGCAAAAGAAGTAGAAAAGCTGGTTGAGAATCTTGATGGCGATGAAAAGACCGGCGCTAAGGTTATTCTGAAAGCACTGAGTGCACCGCTTTACCAGATTGCAGAAAACGCTGGTCTGGAAGGTTCCGTAATCGTAAATAAGGTTATGGAAGAAGAGAAAGGTCATGGCTTCGACGCATATAAGGAAGAGTACGTAGACATGATCGAGGCGGGCATCCTCGACCCGGCGAAGGTAACAAGAAGCGCGCTGCAGAACGCAACCAGCGTAGCTGCCACCTTCCTCACCACAGAATCCTGCGTGGCAAACATCAAAGAGCCGGAACCGGCAATGCAGGGCGGCGGAATGAACCAGGGAATGATGTGATAAAGCAATGAGCCGTGCGAATCCGCGGACACATGCGCTGTGTATGCTTGCATACAGGCAGCGCAGGGTGACCGCGGATTCATTGGGCGAATGCCCATCAACGAGGAAACGAAGTTTCCGAGTCTGCACGGCGGAGTGAGGTGGCAAATCCGCTGACTGCTTGCAGGCAGAAGGATTTGTTTCCGTCCTCCGGTGTCTGCGGAAGCAGACAAGCACATTCCCGTAAGGTTATATGAGTGCAACGGATAACGAGGAAACGAAGTTTCCGAGTCTGCACGGCGGAGTGAGGCGTACAAATCCGCTGGCTGCTTGCAGGCACAAAATTTTAATTACAATATCAGGACACTTGCAATTTTCTTTTGCAAGTGTCCTTTGTATATGATATACTATTCGAAAAAGGAGGACTCGGATATGAGTGATTTGTATACGGAAATTATTGTAAAGAGGAAGAAGACACCAAAGGACACCATCCTGAAAGCTCTGCTGATCGCAGCGACGGTTCTCGCAGTGCTGGCAGCGCTGTTCACGACGCTCGGACTGATTGCTTTTATCGTGGCGGTCGCGCTCGGCATCGCGGACTTTTTCCTTATCCCGACATTTGATGTGGAATTTGAGTATCTGTATGTAAATGGTGAGCTGGATATCGACAAGATCATGTCAAAGCAGAAGAGAAAGCGCGTGTACAGCGTCGATATCAAAAATCTGGAGCTTCTGGCGCCCACAAATTCTCACGCGCTGGATTCCTACAATCGCCGTCAGGATTTAAAAACACTCGATTTTTCCTCGCGTGATGAGCAGAACAAATCCTACACGATGATCGTCAAGGGAGAGAAAGGGCTGGAGCGCGTGATCTTCGAGCCGAACGAGGTGATTCTGAAGGATATGAAGCGCGTGGCGCCGCGCGAGGTAAACCTGTATTAACGGCAGGCGCAAAAGATCTGAAAAGGTGCGGGATCTGCGCAAAATGTCTTTAAAAGACGGACAAATGTGTGGGTAAAAAAGAATGCTTTAAGGGGCGGAAAAAAGTGTCTCTGACAGTTGACAGCCGAAATGATATTTGATAGAATATCGGGAAATACAAGAAAGAGAGGAATAGGAAATGGGCCGTATCATAGGTGAGGGAATTACATTTGACGACGTGCTTCTGGTGCCGGCATACTCCGAGGTGATCGGAAACCAGGTTGATCTTACCACGTATCTGACAAAGAAGATCAAGCTGAATATTCCGATGATGAGCGCCGGAATGGACACCGTTACAGAGCACAGAATGGCGATCGCGATGGCGAGACAGGGTGGAATCGGGATCATCCACAAAAACATGTCTATTGAAGCGCAGGCAGAGGAAGTAGACAAAGTAAAGCGTTCAGAAAATGGTGTTATCTCAGATCCATTTTATCTTTCACCGGAAAATACGCTGGCGGATGCCAACGATTTGATGGCAAAATTCAGAATCTCAGGAGTACCGATCACAGAAAACGGAAAACTGGTAGGAATCATTACAAATCGTGATTTAAAATTCGAAGAAGACTATACAAAGAAAATTAAAGACAGCATGACCTCCGAGGGGCTGGTTACAGCGAAGGTCGGCATCACGCTGGAGGAAGCGAAAAAGATCCTTGGCAAAGCGCGCAAGGAAAAGCTGCCGATCGTTGATGACGACTACAATTTAAAAGGGCTCATTACTATTAAGGATATCGAAAAGCAGATCAAGTATCCGAACTCTGCGAAGGATGCGCAGGGACGTCTTCTCTGCGGCGCAGCGATCGGTATCACGGCAAACTGCCTGGAGCGCGTGGAAGAGCTTGTGAAGGCACACGTCGATGTCGTTGTACTGGATTCTGCGCATGGACATTCCATGAATGTTATCAGATGTGTAAAGATGATCAAGGAGGCATACCCGGATCTGCAGCTGATCGCAGGAAATGTTGCGACGGCAGAGGGCACGAAGGCGCTGATCGAGGCCGGCGTGGATGCAGTGAAGGTCGGCATCGGACCGGGTTCCATCTGTACCACCCGTATTGTTGCCGGTATCGGCGTTCCGCAGATCACGGCGGTTATGGATTGCTACGAGGCAGCAAAGGAGAGCGGCATCCCCATCATTGCGGACGGCGGCATTAAATACTCCGGCGATATCACAAAGGCGATTGCGGCAGGCGCGAATGTCTGCATGTTGGGAAGCATGTTTGCAGGCTGCGACGAGAGCCCGGGAACCTTTGAGCTTTATCAGGGAAGAAAATATAAGGTATACCGCGGCATGGGTTCCATTGCGGCGATGGAAAACGGAAGCAAAGACCGTTACTTCCAGTCAAACGCAAAGAAACTTGTACCGGAAGGCGTAGAGGGACGTGTAGCATACAAGGGCAGCGTGGAAGATACCGTGTTCCAGCTTATGGGCGGTCTGCGTTCCGGTATGGGATACTGCGGTGCGCCGACAATCGAGGATCTGAAGCAGAACGGAAGATTTGTAAAGATCTCGGCGGCTGCTCTTAAAGAGTCTCATCCGCACGATATTCATATAACGAAAGAGGCACCGAATTACAGTGTTGATGAATAAATATCTGGACAATTTAAAAAAAGGCGTAGATCTTCGCGAGTCCGCGCTCGGATTAAAAGAAGAGATACGGAAAACACACAGTGGGAAAACCCTTGCAAAAGAGCTTGCAGGGGATTTCTCTGTGTTCACGGAGCTTTTGAAGCATGAGGATCCCAAGGTGCGAAAGAATGTGGCGCTGGTGATGGGAGAATTGGGAGAGGAATCCTTAAAGCCTGTCCTCTGGGAAGCATATCAGCGGGAGGAGATTCTTTACATCCGCGCAGATTATTTAAAGGCGCTCTCACAATATGACTGTACGCCTTATCTTGAGGCTATAAAGGCGCGCATGGAGGAGCTTGACCGTATCGCGGTGACGCCGGAGGAGGAAAAGCATGTCTACTGTGAGCAGACGGCGCTGAAGACTGTCCTTGTAAAGACGGAAAAAATCCGGAAGCATACCTTTACTGCCTGGCATGAGCGGCTGGAAGTCATTCTGCTCGTGAACCGGGAACATCGCGAGGCGACGGCGGAACAGCTCTATCGGCCGGAAAAGGTGCGTCTGCTGGCCGGCGGCGTGCGTTTTGTGACCGATAATCTGGAGCGTGTGCAGCCTATCCGTACTTACACAGAAATGCTGTTCCCGATTCCGGGGCTTGAGCTTCTGGAAGGAAGTCCCCAGAATATGGCGGAGCAGCTTGCGCATTCGCAGATGCTTCCGTTTCTGAAAAAATGTCATAAGGAGGATCAGCCGTTTTATTTCCGCCTGGAGGTGCGCGCGCAGATGGTACCTGAGCAGAAGGTGGATCTGGTGAAAAAGCTGGCGCGTGCGTTGGAAAAAGAGAGTGATCGTCAGCTTTTAAATGCGCCGGGAGGTTATGAGATAGAGCTGCGTCTGGTGGGTAACCGGGAAGGGCGTTTTATTCCGCTGCTCAAGCTGTTTACGATAAAAGACAGACGGTTTTCCTATCGCGTGGAATCGCTTCCGGTATCCATCGCTCCGGTGAACGCGGCGCTGATCATGTATCTTGTGAAGGACTATCTGCGGGAGGGCGCGCGTGTGCTGGACCCATTCTGCGGCGTCGGAACGATGCTGATCGAGCGCAGGCAGGTGGCAACGCCGAGTGCGCTGTACGGTGTGGATATCATGGAGGAAGCTGTGCGCAAAGCGCGCAAAAACAGTTCTCTTGCACATGTGCGGTCCGATTATATTCATCGGGATTTTGTTGATTTCACACATGAGAAGCCGTTTGATGAGATTGTGACAAATCTTCCGGCAGCCAGCAGGCTGCGGAATGTTGAGAGCGTTGCGGCGCTCTATGACCGTTTTCTTGAATATATTCCGCGGGTGGCGAGAAGCGGCGCAACCATTGTGGCATATACGCCCGACTATGGGATTCTGAAACACAGTCTCGAAGAGCATGGACGCTACTACATCAAAAAAACGTTCTGCATCAATGAGCGGGAGGGAAGTTTTGTAGTAGTATTCCGATTAAAATAGAAAAATAGAAAAACTTCAAAAATAGTGTTGACAAATTCGGATGCATGTAGTATAGTATTGATTGTCGACAGAAACAGGATAATGAAACGAAGTCGACAATATGCGCGAGTGGCTCAGTTGGTGGAGCGCGACCTTGCCAAGGTCGAGGCCGCGGGTTCGAGTCCCGTCTCGCGCTCTGAAAATCCAGTTAAATACTGGATTTTTTGTTGCCTTGCATACGACAAAAACGTCCAGTGGACGTTTTTTAGTTGTCTTAAATGATGAGGTAATCAGAAAAATGGAAGTGAAGAAAAAATTTCGGAAAAATTTTGGAAAAAATGTTTCATTTTTGTGTTGACAAACTTCAAAAGATATAGTATAGTATTCACTGTTGGCGGGAACAAAAAGAAATGAGGTCGACAATATGCGCGAGTGGCTCAGTTGGTGGAGCGCGACCTTGCCAAGGTCGAGGCCGCGGGTTCGAGTCCCGTCTCGCGCTCTGAAAAATCCAGTTAAATACTGGATTTTTTTGTTATCTCAAACAATTTTGACTGCTCCGGACTGCGTATATGGACGGAGGGCTGTGAGGCGTAACGTTTAGAAAGGTATTTTCAGATATCATTATTTTTTAATATTTTTTTCCTTGTACATTTTCTCAGATATTGGTATATTGGTATATGACTGCAAGTGCAGGAGCACAGACATTGAACATACATTAACTGGAGGAAGATAAAATGGGCGGATTTTTTGCAGTGGCTTCAAAAGAGGATTGTGTATTTGATTTGTTTTTCGGCGTGGATTACCATTCTCATCTCGGCACGCGGCGCGGCGGTATGGCTGTTTACGGAAAGGATGGTTTCGACCGGGCAATTCATAATATCGAAAATTCTCCTTTCCGTACGAAGTTCGAAAAAGACGCAAATGAAATGAAGGGATATATGGGGATCGGCTGTATCTCGGACTATGAGCCGCAGCCGCTGTTGATCCGTTCCCATCACGGCACTTACGTGATCTCTACGGTAGGCAAGATTAATAATATGGAAGAACTCACAAACGAGCTTCTGTCCCGGCACACGCATTTCATGGAGATGACGAGCGGGGAGATCAATGCAACCGAGCTGGTCGCTACGCTTATTAATCAGAAGGAAAATATCGTGGAGGGCATCCAGTACGCGCAGGAAAAGATCGATGGCTCTATGACGCTGACGGTGCTGACGCCGAAGGGCGTTTATATTGCCAGGGATCGTCTGGGCAGGACGCCGGTGGTGATCGGAAAGAAAGAGGGCGCTTTCTGCGCTTCCTTTGAGAGCTTTGCATACTTAAATCTCGGCTACGACGATTACCGTGAGCTGGGACCGGGAGAGATCGCCGTCATGACGCCGGAGGCGGTAGTGACGCTTGTGCAGCCCGGAAAGGAAATGAAGATCTGTACCTTCCTCTGGGTATATTACGGCTATCCGTCCTCATCCTACGAGGGCATCAGCGTGGAACAGATGCGTTACCGCTGCGGCGAGCTGCTGGCGGAGCGCGACAATGTGCGCCCGGATACCGTGGCGGGTGTGCCGGATTCTGGAACGCCGCACGCGATCGGATATGCAAACAAGTCAGGAATCCCGTTTTCCAGACCGTTTATCAAGTATACACCGACCTGGCCGCGCTCCTTTATGCCGACGATGCAGAGCCAGAGAAACCGGATCGCAAAGATGAAGCTGATCCCGGTGCATGATTTAATCAAAGGGAAACGGCTTCTGCTGATCGATGATTCCATCGTGCGCGGCACGCAGCTTCGTGAGACGACGGAATTTCTCTATCACAGCGGGGCAAAAGAGGTGCATATCCGCCCGGCATGCCCGCCGCTGATTTATGGCTGTAAGTTTTTGAATTTTTCCCGCTCCACGTCGGAGATGGATCTGATCACCCGTCGGGTGATGAAGCGGTTTGAGGGGGACGAGGCAAAGAAGCATCTGCAGGAATACTCAAACCCGGATTCCGAGCGCTATCAGAAAATGGTGGAGGAAATCGGACGCGAGATGAATTTCTCCTCCCTGCGCTATCACCGTCTGGACGATATGATCAGATCGGTCGGCATTGACGCGTCGAAGCTCTGCACATATTGCTGGAACGGAAAAGAGTAAATGAATTGAGGTAGAAAATGAACAAATGGAATTATCACGGGCTTTCCGTCGCGGAGGTGGAGGACCGTGTGTCGCTTGGGCGTTCCAACAAGACGGATACCAGCGCTTCGAAATCGAAGAAGGATATCATTAAGGAACACACACTGACATATTTTAACTTTTTAAACCTGTTTCTGGCAATTTTGGTTGCCGGCACGGGACAGTTTAAAAATATGACCTTTATGGGCATCATCCTTATCAATACGCTGATCGGCATCGTGCAGGAATTCCGCGTGAAAAAGCTGATCGATAAGATATCGGTGATGACCGTGACGCAGACCGACGTTATCCGTGACGGGGAGCTGCAGAAGGTTGCCGTGGAGGATGTCGTGATGGACGACATCATTGTAGTGGAAAACGGCAATCAGATCTGCGCGGACTGCACGGTGCTGGAGTCGGACGGCATAGAAGTAAACGAATCCATGCTGACGGGAGAGTCGAAGCCGGTGAAAAAGAAGCCGGGGGATACGCTGATGTCGGGCAGCTATCTGGTTGCCGGCAGCGGTGTCGCCAAGGTTTTTCACGTCGGTGAAGACAATTATGCGGTTTCGCTCGCGAAGAAGGCGCGTATCAAAAAGCGCGCGTCCTCGGAGATGCAGGAGACGATCAAGAAGATCATCAAGATCGACGGCGTTCTGCTGATCCCTGTCGGCATTCTGCTGTACCTCTCGCAAAGCAGCGTGGAGGGAATCACGACGGCGGACGCGGTGGTAAACACCGTTGCAGGGGTGATCGGTATGATCCCGGAGGGGCTGGTGCTTCTCACCAGTATTTCTTTTGTGCTCGGCGTCGGGCGGCTGGCGCAGAAAAAGGCACTTGTGCAGGAGATGGAATCCATCGAGTCGCTGGCGCGCGTCAACGTTCTTTGCCTGGACAAGACGGGAACCATCACGACCGGCGATCTGGATGTGGTGGAGGTCGTGCCGCAGGAAGGTGTCGCGCAGGAGCGCATAGAAAAAATTATGGGAGAGTTCTCCTATATCTTTGATGATGTAAACAGCACGCAGGAGGCGCTGAAAAAGCGTTTCCCGCAGTCGAAGGAGTGGAAGGTATCGCAGAAGATCCCGTTCTCGTCCGACAGGAAATACCGCGCTGCCGGATTCGAGGAGCAGGGGGCGTTTGTTCTTGGCGCGCCGGAGTTTCTGCAGAGCGATAACATCCAGCTTCTTGAGAAGGTTAATCAGTATTCGGCGCAGGGGCTGCGTGTATTGCTGCTTGGCACCTGCGAGATCAATGGGGAGGAAGCTGCGGCGGAAAATATTGCCCCGCTCGGGCTGATCATCATTTCCGACCAGATCCGCCCGGAGGCTGCCGACACCTTCGCGTATTTTAAAAAGCAGGAGGTGGCGATCAAGGTCATTTCCGGCGACAATCCGGTGACTGTGTCAAACATTGCGGTGAAAGCCGGTCTGGAGGGCGGTGAGCGCTACATCGACGCGCGCAATCTGCCGGAGGAGTTTGGCGAGCTGTGTATAGAAGTGGAAAAATATACTGTGTTCGGCAGGGTTAAGCCGGAGCAGAAGCAGAATATCATTAAGGCATTCCAGGCCAATAAAAATGTGGTCGGCATGGTGGGAGACGGCGTGAACGACGTGCTTGCGCTCAAGGATGCTGACTGCGGCATTGCGATGGCGGCGGGAAGCGACGCGGCAAAGCAGGTGGCGCATATTGTCCTGCTGGATTCCAATTTTGCATCCATGGTGAACATTGTCGGCGAGGGGCGCACGATCATCAGCAATATCGAGCGCGTAAGCGCCCTTTACCTTACGAAAACGATTTATTCGATCCTGCTCTGCGTGATCTTCATTTTTCTGCAGCAGCCGTATCCGTTTATTCCGATCCAGCTTTCTTGGATCAGCGGAACCGCGATCGGCGTGCCCAGCTTCCTTTTGACGCTGGAACAGAACCAGCAGGCGGTATCCCGCGGATTTTTGCGGCAGGTACTGCGCGTATCGCTTCCGGCGGCGCTCACGATGGTGATCACGATCGTCATGACGCAGTTGATGTCCGGCTTCTGGAACGGGGACGAGATGATGAGTTCTACGTACAATCTGGTGCTTGGCGGTTTCGTCAGCATGATCGTTGTCTACCGCGTCTGCCAGCCGATGAATCATTTTCACAGGCTGCTGTGCACGGTGCTTCCGGTCGTATTTATTGCCGGAGTACTGATCGCACCGGGCTTTTTAGGCGTGTATCCGCTGCTGCGGTGGCAGAGTCTTCTGCTGATCCCGATGACCTGTATGGCGATCATGCTGGATATTGGCTTCACAAAGGCTATCTACTGGTGCTACGATATCATAAACAAAATAAAACAGAAATTCAAAAAGGCTCCCGATCCTTCTGTCGCTTGAAATGACTGTAAAAACGTTATGTGTAACGTTGTGAGCAGTCGGGCATATGACGGCGACAAAAAATCCTTTGACAAATGCGTTGTTTTTTCGTATACTAAAACAAGTTAGCGGTTACTAATTCAGGTAACCGCTTTCTGGCGGCAAACGGTTAGCTACTACTAATAGCCGGATAAAGAACAACAGAAACGGAGTGCAGGATTATGATGATAAACAAACGGCTGATCGGAACAGTTCCGGAAAGCAAAAAATATGTCGCGGGCAATGTGGCGCTGCAGTGGTGTTCCCTTGCCGCCAATATTGGTATGATGTCGGCTATCGCAGGATTATTGGCGTCACTGTTTACGAAAACAGCGGATGGAAATACCATTCTCCGGACGGCGATCGCCGCGGCCTTTGCGCTGCTGGTGCGCTTTGTGTGTACTGTTTTTGCAAGCCGCATGGGTTATCTTTCCTCCAGGGCTGTAAAGCAGACGCTGCGCGCGCAGATTTATGAAAAGCTTCTGCGGCTTGGCTCCTCCTACCAGGAGCAGGTGAAAACCTCGGAGGTGGTGCAGATGGCAGTCGAGGGGGTCGACCAGCTTGAGACATACTTTGGCGCCTACCTTCCGCAGTTTTTCTATGCGATGCTGGCTCCGCTGACCCTGTTTCTTGTTCTGTGCTTCGTGAATGTGCCGTCGGCGCTTGTGCTGCTCGTCTGCGTGCCGCTGATCCCGATCGCGATCGCGGCGGTGCAGACCTGGGCAAAAAAACTGCTTTCGAAATACTGGGGGCAGTACACGGCGCTCGGCGATACCTTTCTGGAAAATCTGCAGGGCCTGACGACCTTAAAGATTTATCAGGCGGATGATTTTAAGAATGAGGAGATGAACCGCGAATCGGAGAAATTCCGCAAAATTACCATGAAGGTGCTGACGATGCAGCTTAATTCCATCACGATCATGGATCTGGTTGCCTACGGCGGGGCTGCGCTTGGAATGATCATGGCGGTGACGCAGTTACAGGCGGGCGCGGTTTCGGTGAGGGGTTGTATTCTGATCATTTTACTTGCGGCGGATTTCTTTATCCCGATGCGGCAGCTCGGCAGCTTTTTCCATATCGCGATGAACGGGATGGCGGCGAGCGACAAAATTTTCCGGCTGCTGGATCTGCCGGAGACGCAAAAGGGAACAGAAGCTTTTCCGGAGGAATGCTCCATTAACTGCGAGGATATTCATTTTTCCTATGAGGAGGATCGGGAAATCCTGCACGGCGTGAGCATGGAATTTCCGCAGGGCAGCTTTACCTCCATCGTCGGGGAGAGCGGCTGCGGAAAATCTACGATTGCGGCAATCCTGATGGGAAGGAACAGAGGGTATACAGGTTCGGTAACGCTTGGCGGAAAAGAGCTGAGGAATATCCGCGAGGCTGATCTGATGAGAAACGTTACTTATATCAGTCACCAGAGCTATTTATTTAAGGGGACGGTGCGGGACAACCTTCTTATGGGCAAACCGGACGCTGCGGATGAGGAGCTGTGGGCGGTGCTTGCGCGCGTGAAGCTTGCGGATTTCTTAAAGAGCGAGAACGGGCTGGATACGCGGCTGAATGAGCGCGCCTCCAATCTTTCCGGCGGTCAGTGCCAGCGGCTTGCACTGGCGCGGGCGCTGCTTCATGACAGCCCGGTCTATATTTTCGACGAGGCGACTTCCAATATTGACGTGGAGAGCGAGAACGATATTATGCGGGAAATCTGCCTGCTGGCAAAGCATAAGACGGTGATCCTGATCTCGCACCGGCTGGCGAATGTAACGGACTCCGACAATATTTACGTGATGGAGCACGGATACGTGAAGGAGAGCGGCAGTCATGAGGAGCTGCTTATGCGGGGCGGCGTGTATGCAGAGCTGTGGAATGCGCAGCAGGATCTGGAGAATTATGGGATTTCACGGAAGGATGCTTATGCGGAGGCAAGTGCACAGAGAGGAGCCGCGGCAAAAGCATCTTCAGAGAAAAACGCCGGAAAGGAGACTGTGGGAGCATGAAAAGAAGAAGCGGATTTATGGTGATGGCAAGACTGATCGGTCTTGTAAAGCCACTGACAGGCTATATGATACTGGCGATAACCATGGGACTGATCGGGCATCTTTGCGCCTCCTTTATCACGATCCTTGGCGGTTATGCAGTGTTGGATGTCCTGCGGTTTGATACGGGACATTCTCTTCGGATGATTTTCGCCTGCCTGCTTATTTTTGCGCTGCTGCGCGCAATTCTGCGCTACGCGGAGCAGGCGTGCAATCACTATATCGCGTTTAAGCTGCTGGCTCTGATTCGCGACAAGGTGTTTCAGGCGCTGAGAAGGCTCTGCCCGGCAAAGCTGGAAGGGAGAGACCGCGGCGATCTGATCTCGGTGATCACCTCGGATATTGAGCTTCTGGAGGTGTTCTATGCGCATACCATTTCTCCGGCGGCGATCGCGTTTCTTTTTACGATCGTGATGTGCCTGTTTATCGGAAGCTTTCATCCGGCGCTGGGACTGCTTGCGCTGCTCGCGTATGCGGTGGTCGGCGTGGCGATCCCGCTTGTCACCTCGCGTCTGAGCGGGGAGGACGGTATGCGGTTCCGCACGAAGTCGGGGGAGCTGAGCAGCTTTGTGCTGGATGGGCTGCGGGGGCTTTTGGAGACGCTTCAGTACGGACAGGGGGAAGCGCGCCTTGCGGAGATGAACCGGCGGACCGATGCGCTGGCAAAGGATGAAGAGCGTATGAAGCGCACCTCCGGAAGGAATATGGCTGTCACGAATACCGTGATCCTGCTGTTTGACCTCTGTATGCTGTTTGCTTCAGCAGCTTTGTACCAGCGCGGCGCAGTCGGCTTTGACGGCGTGCTGATCCCGACGCTGGCATTGTTTTCTTCCTTTGGTCCGGCAGTTGCCCTGGCAAACCTGGGGAGCACGCTGCAGAATACCTTTGCAGCCGGAAACCGCGTGCTCGATATTCTGGAGGAGACTCCGGCGGTGGAGGAAGTGACGGGAAGACCGGAGGTTGTGTTTGACGGGGCGGAGGCGGCGCATGTCACCTTCTCCTACGGTGCAGAGACGATCCTTGAGGATGTGTCGCTTCGGATGGAGCCGGGCATTATCGGCATCACCGGAAAGAGCGGCAGCGGAAAGTCTACGCTTCTTAAATTGTTTATGCGTTTCTGGAACGTGCAGGAAGGAAATATTTGTATAACGGAAACGCCGGTATCTGAAATCAACACGTCGAATCTGCGCAGGATGGAGGGCTTTGTCACGCAGGAGACACATCTTTTTCACGACAGCATCAAAAATAATCTGCGCATCGCAAAACTGGACGCCACGGATGCGGAAATTGAGACGGCGTGCAAAAAGGCTTCCGTGCACGATTTTATCATGAGCCTGCCGCAGGGCTACGATACGCCGGTGGGCGAGCTTGGCGATACGCTTTCCGGCGGCGAGCGGCAGCGACTGGGGCTTGCGCGGGCGTTCCTGCACGACGCGCCCTTCCTGCTGCTCGATGAGCCGACAAGCAACCTCGACAGTCTCAACGAGGCGGTGATCTTAAAATCGCTGCGTGAGGAGCAGGCGGGAAGAACCGTAGCGCTTGTATCGCACCGGCAGTCGACCATGCGGATCGCCGATAAGGTTTACTCTGTGGAAGCGCTGTCAAAAGCGGGAGGGAGAAAAAGCTGATGATACCTGAGCACGAGGCTTCGCCGCGTGCTCTTTTTCTTTTAAAAAACATTCAAAGAATGCTGTATTTTGCATATGCTATAGAGAACAGCATATGCAAGAGGTATTTTTATGGCAAAAATCGCAATAGATGCAGGACACGGGGGAAGCGATCCGGGAGCGGTGTTTGAGGGAAGGCAGGAAAAGGACGATAATCTGCGGCTTGCGCTTGCCGTGGGAGACATTTTAAAGCAGAACGGCCAGGAGGTATTCTTTACCAGAACGGAGGACGTCTATCAGACGCCGTTTCAGAAGGCGACGGCGGCGAATGAGTCGGGCGCGGATTTTCTGGTCTCTCTGCACCGTAATTCCAGCCCGATTCCGAATCAGTACACAGGTGTGGAAACGCTTGTTTACAACAAAGCGGGGGAAAAGCTGGAAATGGCGGAAAATATCAACCGTGAGCTGGAAGAAGTCGGTTTCCGCAATATTGGAGTGAAGGAGCGTCCGGGGCTTGTCATTCTGCGGCGCAGCCGGATGCCGGCGGTGCTGGTGGAGGCAGGCTTTATCAACAGCGAGGAAGACAATCGCCTGTTTGATGAGGAATTTGACCGTATTGCACAGGGAATCGCGCAGGGAATCCTGGATACCGTGCAAAGCAGCAGCGCCGCCGATATTCCGGAAGAGCAGACATATTACCGGGTGCAGACCGGCGCTTTCCGCAACCCGGAAAATGCGCAGCGGCAGCTTGAAAAATTAGTAAGCGAGGGATATCCTGCATTTATTATCGAAAAAAACGGATACTATCTTGTGCAGGTTGGTGCATTCCGAAATCTTGGCAACGCAACGCGCATGGAAGGAATTCTTCGCAGCAACGGCTACCAGACATATATCACAACCTAAATCTTAAAAATTTATTATATCTTTATTTAAAAAAGAAGATGGGGGTTTTAAATTACAAATCCATGTGTTAAAATGTCCAGTAGGAAATAAGCCGTGGGAAGCTGCCGGCAATGCAGCCGCGCGTGCCTGCACGCAGTCAGGTGCACTTGCCGGTAGCTTCACAGGGTTTTTAGTAGCTTTACAAGGCGCAGTTTTCATGAATTGGTGAGGGGAAGAAATGAGCACAAAGGACGACAGAGAGAAAATGTTATCGGGAAATGACAGGCGTCCCCGCAGAGAGCGGGAGGGAAAAGCCGGAGAAGAAAAGAAATCCGTAAAAAAACGGGTGAGAAACATTTTCCTTATTTTTCTGGGGCTGGTATTTCTCGTACTTCTTGGCATTTACATTGCAGGGGTGGTTCATTTTAAGGACCGCTTTTTCCTGCATACCACGATCAACGGTTTTGACGCGTCGGAGATGACGGTCAATGAGGTGGAAGATATCATTGCGGAAAAAATAGGCTCCTATAAGCTGGAAATTGCGGAACGCGGCGGCAGCAGCGAGACGATCACAGCGGAGCAGATCAACTATCATTATGTGTCGCAGGGAGAGACGCAGGCATTCAAGCAGAGTCAGAATATATTTTTGTGGCCGCTGTGCCTGTGGAATGAGATATCTTATACTTTCAACTCCAGCGCGCAGTATGATGAGGAAATGCTGACGCAGGCGATAAAAGCGCTTGCCTGTCTGGATGAAAGCAATGTGACGGCTCCGCAGGATGCCTACATTGATTTTATGGACGGGAAATACCTGATTATCCCGGAAACAGAAGGAAACCGGCTGGACAGCGAGAAGGTAACGCGCGTGATCCGTGAGGCGGTTGATTTCGCAAATGCGAAGGTATCGCTGGAGGAGAAGAACTGTTACCAGACGCCGCAGAAACGGCAGGAGGATGAGACGCTGAACGCTACCTGCGAGAAGCTGAATACGCTCATCAGCACAAGTATCGTTTATCTGTTCGGAGATAACACAGAGGCGCTGAACGGTGACACAGTGCGCGGCTGGATTTCTTACGACGAAAACAGCGGTGACGTAAACTTAAACGAGGATGCTGTGCGTGAGTTTGTTGCGCAGCTTGCATCGAAATACGATACGGCGGACAAGCCGCGTGAATTTAAGACGCACGATGGAAGAACGGTTACGGTATCCGGCGGTTACTACGGCTGGGTGATCGATCAGGAGGGCGAGACGGCGGAGCTTCTGGAATGTATCCGCAATGGATACCAGGGAGACCGCTATGCCGTGTTTGCACAGACAGCGGTGAGCTGGGAGAACAGCGATCTTGGCTATGACTATGTGGAAATCGACCTTGGAAACCAGCATGTCTGGATGTACATTGATGGTGAAGAGATCGTCTCGACGGACTGCGTATCCGGCGATATGATGCAGTCAGACCGTACTACTCCGGCGGGCACCTATACTCTGTATTACAAGGAGTCCCCGTCGGTGCTGGAGGATGAGGCAAAGACCTACCGGACGGAGGTTACTTACTGGATGCCGTTCAACGGCGGCATCGGTCTGCACGACGCCACCTGGCGCGGAAGCTTCGGCGGGAATATCAACCAGTCAGACGGCTCGCATGGCTGTATCAACCTTCCGCTGGAGGCGGCAAAGACAATTTACGAAAATATATATGCGGGAATGCCGATCATCTGCTATTACTGAGATGTCCGGCACCGACCGGGGCAAAGCGCAGCGCGGAATATCTGCAGAGTGCTTTTGCCTGGGACGCTGAGGGAAATATGGAAACAAACAAAGAATTAGAGAGCATCGTGCAGCCCCTGCTTGCCTGGTTTGACACAAATGCAAGGGTACTGCCCTGGAGAGATTCTCCGACACCGTATCATGTATGGGTGTCGGAAATCATGCTGCAGCAGACGCGCGTGGAGGCGGTAAAGCCGTTTTTTCAGAGATTCACGGAGGCACTTCCGGACGTTGCCGCACTTGCGGCGTGTGGGGAGGAAAGGCTTTTAAAGCTCTGGGAGGGGCTTGGCTATTACAATCGCGTCCGCAATATGCAGAAGGCAGCACAGACGGTGATGGAGGAATACGGCGGAGAGCTTCCGGCGGATTACGAAGCGCTTCTAAAGTTAAAGGGAATCGGCAGCTACACGGCGGGAGCGATTGCCTCGATCGCCTTTCAGATACCGGTTCCGGCGGTCGACGGGAATGTGCTGCGCGTGATTTCCAGAGTTACCGCCAGTGAAAAGGATATTTTAAAGGCATCCGTAAAAAAGGAGATGGAAAACCATCTGAAAGCGATCATGCCGAAAGACAGGGCGGGCGCGTTTAATCAGGCGCTGATGGAGCTGGGAGCGATCGTCTGCGTGCCGAATGGTCCGGCAAAATGCGATATCTGCCCGCTGCGCGATCAGTGCAGGGCGTTTGCGCGGGGAATTGTCAGCTCTCTTCCGAAGAAAGCGGCGGCAAAACCGCGCAGAGTGCAGGAGCGCACGGTCCTTATCATCAAAGACGGCGAACGGGTGGCAATCCACAAAAGACCGCCGAAGGGACTGCTTGCGGGACTTTATGAGCTTCCGAATGTCGAGGGAGCGTTAAGTGACGGGCAGGTCCTGGAGCTATTGAAAAAAAAGCGTTTTTCACCGATCCGTATCCTTCCGCTTGAGGGGGCGAAGCATATTTTCAGTCATGTGGAGTGGCACATGACCGGTTACGTGATCACGATCGAGGAGCCGGAGAAGGAGACGGAATATTTATTTGTCGAGCCGCGGGAGACGGAGGAGAAATATCCGATTCCGGCAGCATTTGCAGCGTATACGAAATACCTGCAGATAAAACTTGGACAAGAGAAATACAGGGAGGAAGAGTAGAAGTTTATGAAGATACTATCCATTGCAATTCCAAGCTATAATTCGCAGAATTATATGAGAAAGTGCATCGAATCGCTGCTTCCGGGCGGCGAGGACGTCGAGATCATTATTGTGGACGACGGTTCAAAGGACGACACGGCGAAGATCGCGGACGAATATGCCGCGAAATATCCGACCATCGTAAAGGCGGTGCACCAGGAGAACGGCGGTCACGGCGAGGCGGTGAATGCCGGTCTGCGCAATGCCACCGGGCTTTATTTTAAGGTTGTTGACAGTGACGACTGGGTAGATAAGGACGCTTATCCGAAGGTGATCGCCACGCTGAAGAGCCTGATCGGCGGTCCCGATGTGGTCGACATGATGATTTGCAACTACATCTATGACAAGGTGGGCGCAAAGCGCAAAAAAATCATGCAGTACCGTCATCAGCTCCCGGTGGGACGCGTATTCAGATGGGATGAGGTAGGCGTGCGCACCGGACATTATATTCTGATGCATTCCGTTATTTACCGCACAAAGCTTCTGCGCGAGTGTAAGCTGGAGCTGCCGAAGCACACCTTCTATGTGGACAATCTGTTTGTATTCCAGCCGCTTCCGTTTGTAAAGAAAATGTATTATATGGACGTGGAGCTTTATCATTATTTCATCGGGCGCGAGGATCAGTCTGTCAATGAGCAGGTAATGATCGGCAGGATCGACCAGCAGATTAAGGTCAACAAGATGATGATTGATATTATGGCGAATCTGAAGGGGCTGAACAAGCACTGCCGGAAATACATGATGAGCTATCTGGATATTATTATGACGGTGTCCTCCATGCTGCTGCTCAAATCCGGCACGGATGAAAATTTCGAGAAAAAACAGGAACTCTGGCGCTACCTGAAAAGTGCGGACATGGGGCTGTACTGGAAAATCCGTCACGGACTGCTTGGACGGGCGTGCAACCTTCCGGGAAAGGGAGGACGATCCGTATCGGTGGCAGGCTACAAGCTGACGCAGAAGTTTTATGGATTTAATTAAAAAGAAACTGCCGCTTATCCGATGATAAACGGCAGCTTTTCTTCGCTTAAGGAGACCTCCATGGAAGCTTCAACGGCGGCAGCCTCTCCATCCGTGTGGATCGCCTGCGCAGAGCCTGCGAAAAGCTTCGCCTTTTTGCAGCGCAGGATATGTACGCCCTTGTAGCCCACGTGTCTGCCGCTGAAGGCGGTCGGGAGCAGGAGGAGAATCTTCAGCTTCGGCATTTTTTCAATGAGGCAGATATCGAGAAGGTCGTCCTCCGCCGTGGCATTGGGGCAGAACATAAAACCGCCGCCCTCGTATTTCAGATTCATGACCGCGGCAAAATAAACCGCCGGGAAGGTGACCGGCTCTTTGTCATCCAGCACCAGCGTGAGAGAAAACGGGCGCAGCAGGAGGAGCTGCTTCAGGGCGATGCCGAGATAGGTGAGCTTTCCAAGTCCGACGCGGTTTAAAACAGGCTTTATTTTCGAGCGGAAGGTCTCGTGACAAACTGCCGCGTCAAAGCCGATGCCGGTGCTGACAGCGAAATGGCGGTCTTTTCCGTTTACACGGACACAGCCGGAATGAATGCGGCGGATTGCACAAGGGTGCAGAATCGCTGCAAGCGCCGCCTCCGGGTCTGTCGGAAGTGAGAGCCCTCTGGCGAGGTCATTGCCGGAGCCGGTGGGAATATAGCCGAAGCGGATAGCGGAATAATCGTGCAGACCGCTGATAACCTCATTTGCCGTGCCGTCGCCGCCCACCGCCACGATGGTGCAGAGGGGGCTGCCGGACGTGCGGGTGTCTGCCGCCTGCGGGGCATATTTTGCGCAGAGCATGTCCGCGATGCGCGTGGCGTGGCCGGGTCCCTTCGTAAAAAATACTTTGTAGGCGACCTGCTCCTGCCGTAATATTCCGGCAAGCCGTTCCCAGATTTTCCGCCCTTTGCCGGAGCAGGCGTTCGGATTGACGATGAAACAGTACATGATGTTCTCCTTTGCAGCGCAAAGTCCCGCAAAGCGGGAACCTTTTTTCTTAATCATACAGGATATACCGAAAATTGTAAACAAAGATGTGGAATTTACAGGTGCGAACGGTATTCCGTCGGGGTTACGTTTTTGTATTCCCGGAATTTACGAATAAAGTAACTGAAATTATCAAATCCGACGGAAAGCGCGACCTGGGAGACCGGCAATTCTGAATCCGTGAGTATCTGGCAGGCTTTTTGAATCCGGTATTCATTGATAAAAGCAATAGGTGGTTTCCCGATTTCCTGTTTAAAATAATGGCAGAAATAATTGGGACTCATAAAACATATTTTGGCCAGATCCGGTAAAGATATCGGTCCGGCATAGTTTTCGTGTATATATTCTATCACTTTCTTCAGTTTATTCTGGGAATCCTTTTCTTTTGAAGATATGGTATTTTCTAAAAAGCAGTCTGCCTGAAAAAACAATTCCAGTATCTGTAATATATGAATTTTGATGCTTAAAGAAGCACAGGAGGGGAGCGTGTGATAGAGCCGTATAATCTCCTGCATGTGAAACAGAATCATCTGGGATTCTTCCGGCGAAAATACAGAGGGAAGCGTGGGGAATATCAAATTACCGCTGGTGACCGGGCGGATAAAATTATGCTGGCATATATCGTATAATGTAAAGTCCAGAATGTCCGGATTAAAAACGATTGCGTGATGCAGAGAGGGTCCCCCGGATTTAATTTCATGCAATTCTCCGGAATTAATAAAACAAAATTCGCCTGGGTGCAGGGTAAAAGACCTGCCGCGTACGGTCAGATTCAGCACGCCGTGCTCTGCACAGATCCACTCTAATTCCTCATGCCAATGCTGTGACACGGAAAAGAAACCATCCTTATCATGGTGGGAATATACCTGCAGGGGAAAAACGGCTGTGCCGTGCGTATTGTTTTCATGGTAAATCGGAATCATGCAGTTTCACTCCAAATCGTAAAATAGTGTTATTATCTGGTAAGATTATGCAAGCATGAAAGCTTTTTCTATACTATACTAAAAAACACAATGAAAAACAAGAAGGGGGCAGAAAATATGGAAAAAAAGTGGTGGAAAAGCAGTGTTGTATATCAGATTTACCCGCGGAGCTTTTGCGACAGTAATGGGGATGGAATCGGCGATTTGAACGGAATCCGGTCAAAATTGTGGTATTTAAAGGAACTGGGAATCGACGTAATCTGGTTAAGTCCGGTGTACCAGTCGCCCAATGACGATATGGGCTATGATATCAGCGATTACCAGGCGATTATGAAGGAATTCGGAACGATGGAAGACTACGACCGTATGCTCGAACGGGCACATGAGCTCGGAATTAAGATAATGATGGATCTGGTGGTCAATCATACCTCCGATGAACATGCATGGTTCGTGGAAAGCCGGAAATCAAAAGATAATCCGTACCGTGATTTTTATATATGGAGAGAAGGAAAGGACGGAAAAGAACCGAATAACTGGGGGTCCTGCTTTGGCGGTTCGGCGTGGAAATATGACGGGGCGACAGACCAGTATTATCTGCATCTGTTTTCACAAAAGCAGCCGGATCTTAACTGGGAGAATGAGGCTGTAAGAAAAAGTGTGTTCGATATGATGACCTGGTGGTGCGATAAGGGCATCGACGGATTCCGGATGGACGTGATCAGCCTGATATCGAAGGTGCCGGAGCTTCCGGATGGAACGGTGGGGAAAAGCGGATATGGAGATTTCGGACCATATTGCGCAAACGGACCGAGAGTACACGAGTATTTGCAGGAGATGAACAGGAAGGTCTTATCCAAATATGACCTTATCACAGTAGGAGAGTGCTCCGGGGTTACGGTAGAAGAGGCGAAAAAATACGCTTCCTCTTCGGGAAAAGAACTCAATATGGTGTTCCAGTTTGAGCATATGGATCTTGACGGCGGAGAAAGCTTTAAATGGAATCACAAAAAGATAAAGCTGTCAGAGCTTAAAGCGGTTATGAGCAAATGGCAGACACAGCTCCAGGGAAAGGCGTGGAACAGTCTCTACTGGTGCAACCATGACCAGCCGAGAATACTTTCCCGTATGGGAAACGATACTCAGGAGTATCGCGAGATATCCGCAAAGATGCTGGGCACATGCCTGCATATGCTGCAGGGAACCCCCTACATTTTCCAGGGAGAAGAGCTGGGAATGACAAATTATCCATTTACATCGCTGGATGAGTTCCGGGACATTGAAAGCATTAATGCCTACCATGAACTCACAGAAAAGGGAATTATCTCACCGGAAGAAATGTTTGACTATATAAGCTATAAAGGAAGAGATAATGCCCGCACTCCGATGCAGTGGGATGACAGCGAACATGCCGGATTTACAAAAGGGACCCCGTGGATAGCGGTAAACCCGAATTATAAGGAAATTAACGCGAAGGAACAGCTGGAGAGAGCGGATTCGGTATTTCACTATTACCAGAAGCTGATTGCGCTGCGCAAACAGTACGATATCATTGTGTATGGAGATTATGAATTACTGCTGCCGGAAAGCGAAGAAATATATTCTTATATCCGCAGCCTGGAAGAGCAGAAGCTCCTGGTGATCTGCAGCTTTACGGAGCAGAAGATATCTTATGAAGTGCCGGAAAATTTGCGGGGAAGAAATGGGAAAATACTGATTTCTAATTATAACCGGGCCAGGGTACAGGAATCTATGACGCTGGAGCCGTATGAATGTATGGCAGTTTTGTATCAGGACAGACCCGTGGCAGAGTGGTAAAATACGGATCAGCTATGAGGTTACTGCGAACGGAGTGAACAGTAACATTATGAGCGCTCTGACGGGGAAAGGCTGAACTGTTCCTATTGAATTTGCGGAAATTTTATGCTACTATGGAGCAACAGGGCAAAAAAATTTCCGCCTGCACGGACAGATGGACTACGATGAAAGATGCGGGCGCAGAAATCAGTCTGGAGGAGATCAGCCCGGAGAAAGAAGAATGATGGAGGAGCGTTATGGAAAAAGAGACAGTTTCCAGAAATTTTATCGAGCAGATAATTGATAAGGACATTGCGGAGGGAAAATGTGATACGGTCTGCACGCGGTTTCCGCCGGAGCCGAACGGCTACCTGCACATCGGACACGCAAAATCCATTTTATTAAATTACGGAATTGCACAGCAGTACGGAGGAAAATTCAACCTGCGCTTTGACGACACGAATCCGACGAAGGAAAAGATGGAATTTGTAGAATCCATCAAAGCCGACGTGGCGTGGCTGGGAGCCGACTGGGAGGATCGCCTGTTCTTCGCGTCCAGCTATTTTGATCAGATGTATGAGGCGGCAGTGCTGCTCATCAAAAAGGGCAAGGCGTTTGTCTGCGATTTATCGGCGGAGGAAATCCGCCAGTACCGCGGCACGCTCACGGAGCCGGGCAAAAACAGTCCCTACCGTGATCGCAGCATCGAGGAGAACCTGCGTCTTTTCGAGGAGATGCGTGAGGGAAAATATGCTGATGGCGAGAAGGTGCTGCGCGCAAAGATCGATATGGCGTCGCCGAACATCAACATGCGCGATCCGGTCATTTATCGTGTAGCGCACATGAGCCACCACAATACCGGCGACAAATGGTGTATCTACCCGATGTACGATTTTGCGCATCCGATCGAGGATGCCATCGAGGGCGTGACACATTCTATCTGCACGCTGGAATTTGAGGATCACCGCCCGTTGTATGACTGGGTGGTGCGCGAGGTCGGTTATGAGAAGCCGCCGAAGCAGATTGAGTTTGCAAAGCTCTACCTCACCAATGTCGTTACCGGAAAACGTTACATCAAAAAATTAGTCGAGGACGGCATCGTGGACGGCTGGGACGATCCGCGCCTGGTGTCGATCGCGGCTCTGCGGCGCCGCGGCTTTACGCCGGAATCCATCAAGATGTTTGTGGATCTGTGCGGCATTTCCAAGAGCCAGAGTTCTGTGGACTACGCGATGCTTGAATACTGCATCCGCGAGGATCTGAAGCTGAAGAGAGCGCGCATGATGGCAGTGCTCGATCCGGTGAAGCTGATCATCGACAACTACCCGGAGGATCAGGTGGAATATCTGGAGGTTGTCAACAATCTGGAAAATCCGGAGCTTGGATCGCGCAGAGTGCCGTTTAGCCGTGAGCTTTATATCGAGCGTGAGGACTTCATGGAGGTTCCGCCGCGCAAATATTTCCGTCTGTTCCCGGGCAATGAGGTGCGTCTGATGAACGCCTACTTTGTAAAATGCGAGAGCTTTGTAAAGGATGAGAACGGAAAGATCACTGAAATCCACTGTACCTACGATCCGGCGTCCAAGGGCGGCAACAGCCCGGACGGACGCAAGGTGAAGGGCACGATCCACTGGGTGGCGGCGCCGACAGCCGTGAAGGCGGAGGTGCGCCTGTATGAAAATATTGTTGATGAGGAAAAGGGCGTCTACAACGAGGACGGCAGCATCAACGTGAACCCGAATTCGCTTACGGTGCTGAAGGAATGCTGCATTGAGCCGGAGCTGGCGCAGGCAAAAGCATATGACAGCTTCCAGTTTGTCCGCCAGGGCTTCTTCTGTGCGGATGCGCACGATTCGAAGCCGGATGCGCTGGTGTTTAACCGCATCGTATCGTTAAAGAGTTCCTTCCGTCTGCCGAAGGATGAGACAAAAGCATGAATGAATTAACCATCAGTCTGGACGCGAAAGCGTCCAGACCGCTTTATGAGCAGATTTATGAATATATCAGGCAGGAGATCCAGAGCGGGGGACTGCCCTGCGGCGAGCGGCTGCCGTCCACCAGAGGGCTTGCGAAGTATCTGGAGGTGAGCCGCAGCACAGTGACGCTTGCCTACGAGCAGCTTCTCTCGGAGGGCTATATCGACAACCAGCCCGGCAGCGGCTACTTCGTCAACGACCTGGAGGGGCTGTACCGGCTGCCGCAGGAGGAGAGCTTTGCCCAGAAGCATTCGGAGGAGCGCGCGGAGAAATGGCGGTATGATTTTTCGCCGTCCGGCGTTGATCTTGGAAGCTTTCCGCATAACACCTGGCGGAAGATTTCCAAAAATATTCTGATGCAGGATAATAAAGACTTTTTTCTGCTCGGCGCGCCGGAGGGTGAGGAGGAGCTGCGGCGGACCATCGCCGCTTATGTGCGTCAGGCACGCGGCGTGCGCTGCCAGCCGGAGCAGATCATCATCGGGGCGGGAAACGATTATCTTCTGATGCTGCTGAATGCGGTTCTTGGAGAGTGTACTTACGCGCTGGAAAATCCGACCTACAAAAAAGCGTACGATATCTTTCAGACGCTGGGGCGGCAGGTGACGGCGGTGGAAACCGACGAATACGGGATGCGTGTGGAATCACTTGCCGTAAGCGGCGCGCAGGCCGCTTATGTGATGCCCTCGCACCAGTTTCCGCTCGGCATTGTCATGCCTGTCGGACGCAGGCGGCAGCTTCTTAACTGGGCGGCGGAAAAAGAAGGGCGCTATGTGATCGAGGACGATTACGACAGCGAATTCCGCTACAAGGGCAAGCCGATTCCGGCGCTGCAGGGGCTGGATGAAAACGGAAAGGTGATCTATATCGGCACCTTCTCCAAATCCATTGCGCCGGCGATCCGTATCAGCTTTCTCGTGCTGCCGCCGGAACTGATGGAGCGCTACCGTGCGCGCGGACGTCGGTTCTCTTCGACGGTGCCCCGCATGGACCAGAAAATTCTGGCGGAATTTATCAAAAGCGGCGCCTATGAGCGTCATTTAAACAGAATGCGCGCCCTCTACCGGACGCGTCACGATGCGCTTTTAGAAGCTCTGAAGGAATTTCCGGAGATCTTTCATATTTCCGGCGAGTATGCGGGCACGCACCTGCTTGTTACGCTGCCGGAGCGCATCAGCGAGCGCACGGCGGTGGAGGCGGCGAGAGAGCGGGGGGTACGCGTCTATGGGCTTTCCGCTTATTGCGTGGAAGGGCATAGACCGAAGGAAACGACCCTGATCCTCGGCTATGCCACTATGCATGAGGACGAGATCCGCCAGGCGGCGAGAATTCTTGGAGAGCTTTATATGCTGCTGTAAATACCACTTTTATGTAAAACTTGCATCATTGTGATGAAATCTTTTAAATTGACGAATGCACATCTTTCCTGTATAGTAGATAGAAGAAGGCGAAGAGGCTTTTGCAGAAAACTGCAAAGGTCTCTTTTTTTATTAAAAAAGGGAGTGAAAGTATGAGAGATCTGATAGAGCGCACGGATATGATTAACCAGCTTCTCGCGCGTTATGGCGTGAAGTTTGGCATCTATAAGAACAACACGTTCCACGAGCAGCTTTTTCCGTTTGACGCGATTCCGCGGGTGATCACGAAAGCGGAGTTTGAGGTGATGGAAAAAGGGCTGGTCCAGCGTGTGGATGCTTTAAATTTGTTTTTGAAGGATATTTACGGGAAGAAGCAGATCGTAAAGGACGGCGTGGTGCCGGAGGAGTTTGTGTTTTCCTCAAAGGGCTATCTGCCGGAATGCGAAAACCTGCTGCCGCCAAAGGGCATCTACAGCCACATTTCCGGGATCGACCTGGTGCAGGCGAAGGATAAAAGCTGGTACATTCTGGAGGACAATCTGCGGATCCCGTCGGGCGCCTCCTATCCACTGATCGCACGGGAGCTGTGCAGGCGGGCGGCGCCGGAGACCTTCCGGCACAACGGAGTGGTGGACAACCGCAATTACGCGCAGCTTCTGAAGGAGACGATGGAATACGTAAACTGCGGCGGCATCCGCGTGATCATGACGCCGGGGCGTTATAATGCAGCATATTTTGAGCATTCCTACCTTGCGGAGCGCACCGGCAGCGTACTTGCCACCGGCAGCGACCTGTTCGTGGAGGATAACTGCCTCTACTATAAGGATTATGGCACGCATAAGCAGAAGGTTGGCGTGATCTACCGGAGAATTTCCGATGAATACCTGGATCCGTGCACCTTCCTGCCGGAATCGCTGATCGGCATTCCGAATCTGATGTCGGCGTACCGGGCAGGCAACGTAGCGATCGTCAACGCGCCGGGCAACGGGGTGGCGGACGACAAGGGCATCTACTATTTTGTACCGAAGATGATCGAGTATTATCTGCAGGAGACGCCGATCCTGAAAAATGCGCCGACCTATCTTCCCTACTATGAGGATGACCGGCGTTATGTGCTGGAAAATCTGGAAAAACTGGTGATAAAGGACGTCTCGGAGGCGGGCGGCTACGGCGTGGTATTCGGAAGGGATCTGGATAAAGAGGCGCTGGAAAACATGCGCAGCCTGATCGTCACGCAGTCGCGGCGGTTTATCGCCCAGGAGGTTATCGATTTTCTGGATCTGGAGATTATGGATGGCTATGAGCGCGTGGAGCGCAAGGCGGATCTGCGCGCGTTCGTGCTTGCCGGAGAAAAGACAAGAGTATGGGCGAGCGGGCTGACGAGATTTTCACGCAACCCGGATTCATTTGTGGTAAATTCATCGCAGGGAGGAGGCTTTAAAGACACATGGGTACTGTCTCATTAGAAAAAATGAACCATCTGTTCTGGCTTGGCAGATATACGGAGCGGGTTTACACGACTCTGCTCATGTTTGACAGATATTATGACATTATGATCGATCAGGATGCGCACGTTTACCGGGAATATTGCCGGAGACTGGCGATCCCGGACATTTACACGGACCGGAAGCAGTTTGCGCAGTCGTATCTGTTCGACAGGGAAAATCCGGATTCCATGTACGCCAATCTCATGCGCGCGTTCGACAACGCAGTTGTTCTGCGCGAGGAGGTGAGCAGCGAGGTGCTTGCCTACATCCAGATGTCGCTTGACGTTTTAAAGGCCGCGAAGAACCGTCCGGCGCCGGTCATGGAGCTGCAGAAGGTGACGGATTATCTGCTTGCGTTCTGGGGCGCGGCGGACGATTATGTGGAGAACGAGGAATCGAGAAACGTTATCAAGTGCGGAAAATATCTGGAGCGTCTGGATCTTTACTTTCGTTTTGACAGCCCGGCTCCGATGCTGGAAAAGGAGTACAGCAAGCTGATCAACCGGATAAAGCGCGTCAGCCTGCCGTTCAGCAGGGAGAATCTCGACACCTTCATAGATATTGCGCGGGACGGCGAAAAGCGGAAGGCGCAGTATACGGAAGCGCTGGAGCTGCTTGGCAGCGCCGTTGGAGTATAAATATGAAAGCGCTGGATTTTTATTACCGGATGCGGCTTGATTTTGATGCACCGGTGCGGGAGCATGATTTTGCGCTGCGCTATGTCCCGCACACGGACAGCGTGCAGGAGATCAGCGTCAGAACAAAAAAAGTGGAACCGGCAGACTGGCTCTGTGAGGAGACGGATACGTTCGGAAATCATGTTTATATCGGGCGCTGCAGCCGGGAACACGATTATTTTATGTGTGAGGTTTCCGGAACGGCAAAGGTAGACGTCAGCCGCCGGGAGCGGGAGGAATGCCGCTGCTGTTATTCCTATCCTACGCGGTTGACTGCATATGAGCCGGAGGTGCTTGATTTTTTGAAGCGTTTCCGGCTTCCGGATTGTACAAATTTTGAAAAGGCATGTATTTTAATGCAGCATCTGTACGATCATTTTAAATATGAGAGCGGTGTGACGAATATCGAGACGACTGCCGGGGAAGCGCTGCGGGGAGGGCGCGGTGTGTGCCAGGATTATGCGCACATTTTTATTGCGCTCTGCAAATGCAGCCGCATTCCGGCACGGTATGTGGCGGGACTGCAGATCGGCGAGGGGGCGACGCACGCCTGGACGGAGATCTATGACGACGGCATGTGGAAGGGCTTTGATCCGACGCACAACCGTTTTATTGACGACGTTTATATCAAGCTGTCGCACGGAAGGGATTATACTGATTGTATTCTGGATCGCGGCGTCTTTTACGGGCGCACGGGGCAGAAGCAGGAAATTTATGTAAATGTGGAGGAAGTGTCATGATACTGGAGGTTTCCAAGGCGGATCTGCCGGTGGGCGAGCATCTGCTGATACAGAAAAACCGTATACAACCAGAAAAGCTGACGGGAAAGGAAAAACGGATCGCAATCGTGACGGGCACGCACGGGGACGAGCTGGAGGGGCAGTTTGTGTGCTGCGAGCTGCAGCGCAGGATCCATGAGCACCCGGAATATCTAAAGGGCATTGTGGATGTCTATCCGGCACTGAATCCTCTGGGAATCGAATCGATCACGCGCAGCATTCCGATTTTTGATCTTGATATGAACCGCATTTTTCCGGGAAACCGGGAGGGCGGCATTGCAGAGAACTGCGCGGCGGATATTATTGAGGATATCAGAGGGGCGGACGTCTGTGTTGACATCCATTCCAGCAATATTTTTCTGATGGAGATCCCGCAGGTGCGTATCAACGAGCTGACGGCGGATACGCTGGTGCCGCTTGCAAAGCACCTGAATGTGGACTTTGTGTGGGTACATGCTTCTGCAACCGTACTGGAGTCGACGCTGGCGTATAGTCTGAACCAGGCAGGCGTGCCGACGCTGGTCGTGGAGATGGGCGTCGGAATGCGCATTACACGGAAATACTGCGATCAGCTCACGGAAGGACTTTTTAATCTGATGAAGGAGCTTGGCATGTGGGAGGGGGAGACAGGACCGGTCATCGAGCCGGTTATTTCCACTGACCACCAGGTTGGCTTTCTGAACGCCAATACCTCCGGCATTTTTGTGCCGTCTGTGGAGCACGGCGATTATGTGCGAAAAGGGCAGCATATGGGCGACATCCTGCATCCGCTTACCGGGGAGACGGTTGAGAGGGTATGCGCCTGTATGACGGGGATGGTGTTTACCAGGAGGGAATACCCGATCGTCTACAGCGGATCGCTGCTGGCAAGGATTCTGGGAGGTGTGATCTCATGAGGATGGAGGATATCTATGCGCTGGACGGCGTTTACCGCGAGCCGATGTGCGTGAAGGGTTATTTTTTCGGAAAAGGAAAGAAGGCGGCGTGCGTGGTCGGCTCCATGCGCGGCAATGAGATCCAGCAGCTCTATGTATGCTCGCAGCTTGTGAAGGCGCTGGAGGAGCTGGAAAAGAAGGGGGCAATCGCGGCAAACAATGAGATACTGGTGATCCCGGCGGTCAATGTCTACTCTATGAACATTGAGCGGCGCTTCTGGGCGCTGGACAATACGGACATTAACCGGATGTTTCCGGGGTACAGCGAAGGCGAGACGACGCAGCGCATTGCCGGCGGCGTATTTGAAAAGGTGAAGGATTACGATTACGGCATTCAGTTTGCCAGCTTTTATACACCCGGCGATTTTGTGCCGCATGTGCGCATTATGGATACCGGCTTCACGAACGAAAGCCTGAGTAATCTGTTCGGACTTCCCTATGCCGTTATCCGCAAGCCGCGCCCGATCGATACGGCTACACTGAATTATAACTGGCAGATCTGGGAGCGCAATGCCTTTTCCGTGTATACCAAGGAGACAGACTGCATTGACGAGACATCCGCGCAGCAGGCGGTCGCTGCAGTCCTGCGGTTTCTCACACGCATGGGAATCATCCGTTACCACAGCCATAGCGGTTACATTGCTTCTATTATAAATGAGGAAGAGCTTCGCACCGTTCATGCCGACATGGGCGGCATCTACCGCCGCCATGCAAAGCCAGGCGACGAGGTGCAGTGCGGAGAGGTGATGGCGGAAATCCTCCACCCCTACGAGGGCTACGTCATGTCGCAGGTCATTGCTCCGGTAGACGGCATCGTCTTTTTTGCACACAAAAAGCCGCTCGTCTGCGAGCATGAGATTGTTTATCGGCTGATCAAGCGGATGCATCTTTAGCTGGGTGGAATTCGCTTTTCTTCTGTGGGAATGTGTGTTATATTAAACATATAGAAACCACAGGAGAAAAGCGCATGAAACAATACTATGATTATTTGACGGATTTTATTTTTATGGAGGATACTCCGCAGGAGGCGGACGTTATCTTCATCCCGGGCAGCGGCTACGGCGAGCTGGCGATCCATGCTGCAGAGCTGTATCACCAGGGCTTCGCAAAGAAAATCGTGGCGTCCGGGAAATACAGCATTCTGGGCGATTCCTTCGCAGGACCGGTTTCTCCCAGGGAGTATGTTGGGAAAAACTATAAGACGGAAAGTGATTTTCTGACGGCGATCCTTCTGGAAAAAGGCGTTCCGCACGAGGCGATCCTGCAGGAAAAACAGGCGACCTATACCTACGAAAATGCAATATACACGGCAAAGCTTCTGGCAGGACAACAGATAAAACGGGCGCTGCTCGTCTGTCAGACCTTCCATGCGCGCAGGAGCTTTCTGTATTATAAGATTCTGTTTCCGGATACGGAGCTTCTTGTATGCCCGGTGAATACGCGCGGCATTACGAGAGAAAACTGGTATCTTGACGCGGAGAAGATCGACACGGTATTAGGAGAGGTGGAGCGCTGCGGCGGGCAGTTTCACGAGATTATGAAAGAGCACGCCGCACGGATGATAAATGAAAGATAAAAAACGCCCGGTTCAGAGCCGGAACTGACCGGTAATCGCCAGCTTCAAAAAGCCAAGTATGATCAGATGCACTGGATAGAACCAGTAGAAAAAGTATTTCATCTGCTTTCCGCGGGTACCGTTATAGAACCAGACAAGGATAAACGACAGGGGCGCCCATGCTTCCCAGGAAATTGCGATAGCGCCGAAAATCGACTGTAAACGACGATCGAAGCGCAGGAAATAAAGCACCTCGATTAAAAATACTCCCTTAAATCCATAATCCGTATACATGACCTTTGCAAGGTACAGACCGCCCGCCAGGATCGCGGCTTCCATGAGAATGGAAAACCAGCGCTGCAGGGCGTTTTTTGTCGGTCTTTGCTCAAAATAGGTGACACCCATCATGACCAGCAGTCCGATGAGCAGGGTAAAGTAAACATTCTGGTGATGCCAGCTGAACAGGTTGTTTGCCAGTGCAAAATCAAACGGCAGCTCGGAAATCAGCGCGAAGAGAAATAACCGCAGCGCATATTTTACTGTGCTTCTGGTATGGATAAAGCCTTCCACGAGCAGAAAGCAAAAAACAGGAAATGCCAGACGACCGATAGCGCGCGTAACGGGATAAAGCTCCGTAAAAAAATGCTGCATATTTTCGGGCGCGAAATACCGAAGCGGTCCGACGAGAGCCGCTCCGGTATGATCGATCATCATTGTAACGATTGCGAAAATTTTCAGGGTACTTCCGCTGAGGGAAGGGCGTTTGTATGTGTACATGGTCTATTCCGTATCGCTTTCTGCTTCTGTTTCCGTTACCGTTTCGCTGGTATCTTCGGCAGAAGCCTCATCATCGGAAATCTCATCATCAGAAGCCTCATCGTCGGAAACCTCATCATCAGAAGCCTCATCATCAGAAACCTCGTCATCAGAAACTGCATCATCAGAAATTTCAGCATCAGCGTCCTCGTCTATGACTTCGACATCCTCTTCATCCAGATACTCGATATCCAGATCGTCCGTGTCGTAGTACAGCTCGGCATCCACATCGTTGAAATGATTATTTTCACCAAGGAAGTCAAGCACCTTTGTACGAAGCAGATAATATTTATAAGAAGTAATGTCCCCGATCGATTTTTCATATTCTTCCGTGGAGAGATACTCGGAGTACAGCATATCCTCCTCCAGACTTGCCTGATATTCCTCGTCGGATACGGAAAGCTTTTCCTTTGCGGCAATGGTGTACACGACCATACGCTCGTACATCGTTTCCAGAATGTAGGCTTCCTGGTCGTAATCCTCGCCGTAAATTTCCTGGATATCGTCGACGCCGTAGTCTTCCATAGCTGTTTTTTCCTCGGTTTCCACGGCGGTCCGGCAGCTTTCATAAAGCTCCTCCGGACGTCCGCTGAAGGTAGAGCTGTCAATGACGGAGATCAGCAGATCTTCGCATGCCATATCCATTGCGTCGGCGGCGTATTCCTCTTCGAGGGAGGTCCTAAGCTGCGCTTCGTATTCTTCGACAGTAGAGCAGTCAGAAACACTGGCGACATATTCGTCGTTGTATTCCGGCATAACGACTTCATATATTTCGTTCAGCGTAACCTCAAAGGTGGCGAGCTGCCCGTCCAGAATGCCGTCGTAGGGTTCCGGGAAGGTAATGTCGAAGGTCTTTGTCTCGCCGGCCTTCATGCCGACGATCTCGTCCTCAAAGCCGTCGATGAAGCTGTCGCTGCCAAGCTCAAGCTCCATATCTTCCATGGAACCGTCCTCCAGCTCTTCGCCGTCTACCGTGCCCGCGAAATCGATCACAACAACATCGCCGTCTTTTGCGGCGCGGTCTGTGATCTCGTTGTATTCCGCCATCATATAACGCTCGTTTTCGATAGCGCTCTGCAGATCCTCATCGGTGATGGTCGTGACCTGACGATCGACAGTGAGACCGGTATAGGCGCCGAGATCCACATATTTTTTCGAGTAGTCCTGGACGAGACCCTTTTCGCCGCTGCAGCCGGCGAGAAGCGCTGCGCTGCAGGCAGCGGTAAGGAGCAACATGATTTTCTTATTCATATTCATAAAGCTTTAATCCTTTCGTGTGAAATTGTGAATAAAAAGAGTATAGCATGAAAATGTGAAGCTTGTGTGTAAAATTTTTTAATAATGAAAAAAAAGATTGAGATTCCATGGGAAGTGTAGTATACTAAGCGCATGAGCTTTGAGACAAGGAGGATACAGCACTATGAAGCATATTAAAACACTGAATACGCAGAGCTTGCAGAATACTTTGAAAAAAGGCGGATGCGGCGAATGTCAGACATCCTGCCAGTCAGCATGCAAGACTTCCTGCACAGTAGGAAACCAGAGCTGCGAAAACAACAAATAAGAAAGACGGATAAGCAGCGGAGATTCTTCGCTGCTTATTATAAGTTAGCGGAGTGTAAGAAAAAAATGGTTCACCAATACAAAAACAATGGTTTCAACATGGTACTGGATACCAACAGCGGTGCCGTCCATGTCGTTGATGAGACCGTATACAGAGTCATCGGGCTTTTGAATGAGGGACGATCCCCGGAGGAGATCAAGAGCGCGCTGACGCCGGCATACGGGGAGGAAGAGGTCTGTGAGGCGCTCGCCGAGTGCGAAGAGCTCAAAACGGCGGGGCAGCTTTTCACAGAGGATATTTACAGAGATGCGATTATTGATTTCAAAAAGCGCAAAACCGTGGTGAAAGCGCTCTGCCTGCATATCGCGCACGACTGTAATCTGGCGTGTCGTTATTGCTTTGCGGAGGAGGGCGAGTACCACGGAAGGCGCGCGCTTATGAGCTATGAGGTCGGAAAAAAGGCGCTCGACTTTCTGATCGCCAATTCCGGCAGCCGCAGAAACCTGGAGGTCGATTTCTTCGGCGGCGAGCCGCTTTTAAACTGGCAGGTCGTGAAGGATCTGGTAAAATACGGAAGAGAGCAGGAAAAGCTGCATGATAAAAAATTCCGTTTTACGCTCACGACCAACGGCGTGCTTTTAAACGACGAGGTGATGGAATTCTGCAACCGTGAGATGGCAAACGTCGTGCTCAGTATCGACGGAAGAAAAGAGGTGCACGACCGGATGCGCCCGTTCCGCGGCGGAAAGGGCAGCTACGAGCTGATCCTGCCGAAATTCCAAAAGTTTGCCGACAGCCGCGGCCAGCAGAAATACTATGTGCGCGGCACCTTCACGAGAAATAACCTCGATTTTGCCAAGGACGTGCTCCATCTCGCCGATCTCGGCTTTAAACAGATTTCGGTGGAGCCGGTGGTGGCGGCTCCTGAGGAGGACTACGCGCTGCGCGAGGAGGATATCCCGGTGATCTGCGAACAGTATGATAAGCTTGCAAAAGAGATGATAAAGCGCGAAAAAGAAGGGAGAGGCTTTAACTTTTTCCACTTTATGATAGATCTTACCGGCGGACCGTGCGTGTATAAGCGTCTGTCCGGCTGCGGTTCCGGAACAGAGTACCTTGCGGTGACGCCCTGGGGCGATCTCTACCCGTGCCATCAGTTTGTCGGGGAAGAAAAGTTCCTGATGGGAAATGTGGACGAGGGCATTGTGCGCACCGACATTGTCGATGAATTCAAGGGCTGCAATGTCTATGCAAAGGAAAAGTGCCGGGACTGCTTTGCAAGATTTTACTGCAGCGGCGGATGTGCGGCAAATTCCTATAATTTCCACGGGCATATCAACGACGCATATGACATCGGCTGTGAGCTGCAGCGCAAGCGTGTGGAATGCGCGATCATGATCAAGGCGGCGCTTGCGGAGGATTAAGCGTTTTTTGGTAAAATGTTAATTTAGTCTGCAAATAAAAAGTCAAGCAGAAATTGATGAACTTTGAAAATTTTATACAGGTTGAAATTAGGGCATAAACGTTAAGCCACCGGTTTACGCTGGCTTAAGAAAAAAGGAAGCCATATATTGTGCCACCTATAAGGGATGTTCACATTTTAATTTTTGAACATAGCCTACAGAACATCGGAATTCCCGGGCAATACGACGCATGGGAATTCCTTGTGCGATACATTCTCTGATAGCATCTTTCTCGCGGTCAGAGAATTTCGGTATCCTTCCGGCATTGCGTGGATTTTCGTTCGCTTTTATGACGGTTCCTCCAATGGACAGGGCATAATCCGCCGCGTCTTTCTCGGAGAAAAAACCAGCCACAACAGGCACGCCTTTGAGGACGAGATATCTGAAATTTACCTCGCAGGGATATGTTTTATATTCCATCCTTCTCCGCCTCCGTGTCGGATGTCTGGGGCAGTGAGGCAAGATATTCCTTTACCCGCCCGTAATAAATACGGAGAAATTTGTTCGCACCAGCGGTCATGTAGACGTAATAAGGTTTGCCCTGCGCCCGTTTTTTATCCATAAAGGCGTAAACGGGATCGTCAGCAGGGGAACGTTTGATGAGCCCGTCCATGATCTGGAACAGGGTTTTGCGCAGATACGGCGAGCCTTTCTTTGTGGTAGGCACACTTTTACGGATGCGCTGCCCGGAATCATCCTTTCCGGGGTCAACGCCGGCAAAAGCAGTCAGAGCCCCGCGGTGTGTAAACCGTGTCACATCCCCGATCTCAGACATGAGCTGGGGACCGAGGGTAGGCCCGACACCATCCATAGCCAGAACAACCGGATATTCCGGCAGCGCGGAAGCAGCCTTATCCATTTCCAGACGGAGGGATTCTACTGTCCGGGAAGCAGTATTAAGCATTGCCACAGCCTGCCAGATGAGCATTTTTGTGTTGTCATCTTTTGGAAATACGGCGATCAGGTCAGAAGAGGCATGGTAGATATTTTCCGCTTTCTGTGCGCTGAAATTATAACCTTTGCGTTTGCACCAGTTCTGGTAATGCTTTTTGAAGGCTTCCGGCGACCTGGAGCGGACACAGTCCACATGCCAGTAGGTATGGACAAAATCCACCCATTTCTGGCTGCCATCGCTGCGCGCAGGGCTGTCAAAGAAGTCATTAGCACCCGGATAAGTCTGGTCAAGCAGGGCAATAAGATTGTTTTTCATGGCAGTTTTCTGTGCCATATAGAAGCCGAACTGTCGGTTCATGGTTTTTAATTGGTTGCGTGTTTTATCCATGATTCCATATTGCTTCAGTTTTGCCCAGCGGTCAAGAGTATAGCGTGCGATTTTTTTGGAATCCGCTTTGTCGGTCTTTGGAGTGCGCAGGGAATCATCCCCGAAGTTCCTGATGAGAATGGGGTTTACGGCGCTAACAAAGATACCGGCGTCAGAAAGCCACATGGCGACCGGCTCGTAGTACCTTCCGGTGTGCTCCATGCAGACCTTCGTCTCCCCGTCAAGCTCCTTTATCTGCCCGATCAGTCCGTTGATAGCGGACTGTGTATGGGGAATGTCGCGGGGAGGCATCAGGACAACGTCGCCAGGCCTGCGGATGGTAACAGTGCTCTTGCCTTTGGAAACATCAATACCAACAGCGTTCATAATGGATACTCCTTTACAATGAATCAGCAATGGTCAATACCAGATTTACTCATTGCCTGTTCAATCTACTGGGTATCACACGAACGCCTGTGGGTTCAACCTGCGTAAAACGAATGCTGCGAATGAGGGCTGGTTGGCTGACTAAATTACGGACGTAAAGTCCTAGTAGAAGGTGGCCAGACCTATTGCCTTACTCATTCTAACAGCTTAAGCAACAAGATGGGTAATTCCTTACTGGCTGTAAGGGGTATTAACCATAAATACATTGTAGTCTGCAAATAAAAAGTCAAGCAGAAATTGATGAACTTTGAAAATTTTATACAGGTTGAAATTAGGGCATAAACGTTAAGCCACCGGTTTACGCTGGCTTAAGAAAAAAGGAAGCCATATATTGTGCCACCTATAAGGGATGTTCACATTTTAATTTTTGAACATAGCCTACAGAACATCGGAATTCCCGGGCAATACGACGCATGGGAATTCCTTGTGCGATACATTCTCTGATAGCATCTTTCTCGCGGTCAGAGAATTTCGGTATCCTTCCGGCATTGCGTGGATTTTCGTTCGCTTTTATGACGGTTCCTCCAATGGACAGGGCATAATCCGCCGCGTCTTTCTCGGAGAAAAAACCAGCCACAACAGGCACGCCTTTGAGGACGAGATATCTGAAATTTACCTCGCAGGGATATGTTTTATATTCCATCCTTCTCCGCCTCCGTGTCGGATGTCTGGGGCAGTGAGGCAAGATATTCCTTTACCCGCCCGTAATAAATACGGAGAAATTTGTTCGCACCAGCGGTCATGTAGACGTAATAAGGTTTGCCCTGCGCCCGTTTTTTATCCATAAAGGCGTAAACGGGATCGTCAGCAGGGGAACGTTTGATGAGCCCGTCCATGATCTGGAACAGGGTTTTGCGCAGATACGGCGAGCCTTTCTTTGTGGTAGGCACACTTTTACGGATGCGCTGCCCGGAATCATCCTTTCCGGGGTCAACGCCGGCAAAAGCAGTCAGAGCCCCGCGGTGTGTAAACCGTGTCACATCCCCGATCTCAGACATGAGCTGGGGACCGAGGGTAGGCCCGACACCATCCATAGCCAGAACAACCGGATATTCCGGCAGCGCGGAAGCAGCCTTATCCATTTCCAGACGGAGGGATTCTACTGTCCGGGAAGCAGTATTAAGCATTGCCACAGCCTGCCAGATGAGCATTTTTGTGTTGTCATCTTTTGGAAATACGGCGATCAGGTCAGAAGAGGCATGGTAGATATTTTCCGCTTTCTGTGCGCTGAAATTATAACCTTTGCGTTTGCACCAGTTCTGGTAATGCTTTTTGAAGGCTTCCGGCGACCTGGAGCGGACACAGTCCACATGCCAGTAGGTATGGACAAAATCCACCCATTTCTGGCTGCCATCGCTGCGCGCAGGGCTGTCAAAGAAGTCATTAGCACCCGGATAAGTCTGGTCAAGCAGGGCAATAAGATTGTTTTTCATGGCAGTTTTCTGTGCCATATAGAAGCCGAACTGTCGGTTCATGGTTTTTAATTGGTTGCGTGTTTTATCCATGATTCCATATTGCTTCAGTTTTGCCCAGCGGTCAAGAGTATAGCGTGCGATTTTTTTGGAATCCGCTTTGTCGGTCTTTGGAGTGCGCAGGGAATCATCCCCGAAGTTCCTGATGAGAATGGGGTTTACGGCGCTAACAAAGATACCGGCGTCAGAAAGCCACATGGCGACCGGCTCGTAGTACCTTCCGGTGTGCTCCATGCAGACCTTCGTCTCCCCGTCAAGCTCCTTTATCTGCCCGATCAGTCCGTTGATAGCGGACTGTGTATGGGGAATGTCGCGGGGAGGCATCAGGACAACGTCGCCAGGCCTGCGGATGGTAACAGTGCTCTTGCCTTTGGAAACATCAATACCAACAGCGTTCATAATGGATACTCCTTTACAATGAATCAGCAATGGTCAATACCAGATTTACTCATTGCCTGTTCAATCTACTGGGTATCACACGAACGCCTGTGGGTTCAACCTGCGTAAAACGAATGCTGCGAATGAGGGCTGGTTGGCTGACTAAATTACGGACGTAAAGTCCTAGTAGAAGGTGGCCAGACCTATTGCCTTACTCATTCTAACAGCTTAAGCAACAAGATGGGTAATTCCTTACTGGCTGTAAGGGGTATTAACCATAAATACATTGTAGTAGTAGGAGGAAGAGAAAATGAACAAGAACAAATCACTGGCGGTTGTGATCGGAACGGTCGTTCTGGTCCTGCTGCTGGGTTTCACCACGATCGTCGGTTTCGGACCGACAGGCACGGGCGCGGCAAGAAATATCCTGCTCGGGCTTGATCTGTCCGGCGGCGTCAGCATTACCTACCGCGCGGTCGGCGAGGAAACGCCGTCTGCGGAAGACATGAGCGATACCATCTACAAGCTGCAGCAGCGTGTCGCAGGCTACAGCACGGAGGCGCAGGTTTACCAGGAAGGCTCTGACCGTATCAACATCGAGATCCCGGGTGTATCGGATGCGAACGCGATCCTGGAGGAGCTTGGAAAGCCGGGTTCCCTTACCTTCCAGCTTGAGGACGGCACGGTCGTGCTGGACGGTACCGACGTGAAAACGGCAAGTGCAGGCACTGCGCCGGATGAGATGGGCAACAGCCAGAATGTGGTAGAGCTGGTTCTTACCGATGAGGGCAGCACAAAGTTTGCCGAGGCTACCAGCGAGAATATTGGCAACATTATTTATATTGTTTATGATGATGCGGTGATCAGCAGTCCGGTCGTGCAGACAGCGATCACAGGCGGTACGGCACAGATCAGCGGTATGGCGGATCATGAGGAGGCGGAAAAGCTGGCGTCCTCCATCCGTATCGGATCTCTGTCTATCGAACTGGAAGAGCTTCGCTCAAACGTTGTCGGCGCTCAGCTTGGACAGAAAGCGATCTCCACCAGCCTTATGGCAGGTCTGATCGGTCTGATCCTGGTGATTTTGTTCATGGCGGTCGTTTATCGCGTGCCGGGTATTGTGGCGGGCGTATCTCTGCTGATCTACACAGGACTTGATCTTTTATGCTTAAATGCATTTGACCTCACGCTTACCCTTTCCGGTATTGCCGGTATCATCCTTTCTATCGGTATGGCAGTGGATGCAAATGTCATCATCTACGCGCGTATCCGCGAGGAGATTACGGCCGGCGTATCGGTGAAGGCGGCGATCAAGACCGGTTTCCAGAAGGCGCTTTCCGCAATTCTGGACGGAAATATCACGACCCTCATTGCAGCGGCAGTGTTGGCGTGGAAGGGCACCGGCACCATCCAGGGCTTTGCTCAGACGCTGGCGCTTGGTATCGTGCTTTCCATGTTTACGGCGTGCGTGATCTCCCGCCTGATCATGACGGCAGTATATACGCTGGGTGTGCAGGATGAGAAGTATTATGGAAGAGCAAAGGAAGTAAAGCCGATCGACTTTGTCGGCAAGAGAAAGATTTTCTTTATTATCTCTCTGGTACTCGTGCTTTCCGGTCCGGCAGCAATGCTGATCCACAAGGGCAGCGAGGGTAAGATCTTAAACTACAGTCTGGAGTTTATGGGCGGTACGGCGACGACCGTTACCTTTAACGAGGACTACAGCATCGAGGAACTGGAAGAACAGGTGCAGCCGGTAGTAGAGGGCGTCACTGGCGACGCGAACATCCAGATGCAGAAGGTGACCGGCGGCAATCAGGTTATCATTAAGACGAGGGAGCTTACCGTTGATGAGCGTCAGGAAATGGAAGAAAAGCTGGTTTCCGATTTCGCAGTGGACGAGACGCTGATCTCCACGGAGAGTATTTCTTCTACGATCAGCGGAGAGATGAAGAGCGACGCTATCGTGGCGGTTATCATCGCGACCATCCTTATGCTGCTGTACATCTGGTTCCGCTTTAAAGATATCCGTTTTGCGACCAGCGCTGTTATCGCGCTGCTGCACGACGTGTTCGTGGTACTTGCCTGCTATGCCATTGTATGGATCAGCGTCGGCAATACCTTTATCGCATGTATGCTGACGATCGTGGGTTATTCCATCAACGCGACCATCGTTATTTTCGACCGTATCCGTGAAAATCTGCACGGTATGAAGAAAAAGGACACGATCGCGGACGTTGTGAACCTCAGTATCACGCAGACGCTCACCAGAAGTATCTACACCTCCATTACCACGTTTATCATGGTTGCGGTGCTGTATATACTTGGCGTCAGCTCCATCCGCGAGTTTGCGCTTCCGCTGATGGTCGGCATCGTTTGCGGCGGATATTCCTCCGTCTGCATCACCGGGCCGCTGTGGTATGTCATGAAAACAAAGATTAAGAGCAAACAATAGAGCTTGGGGACCGTGAAGAGCGGTCCCTTTTTTACAAAGATCAATATAGAAGGAAGATACATATGGAAAAATGGGTGGTTGCCGCCAAGCGCGCGGATTTTGGTGCGATCGCGAAAAAGTTTGGCATTGATCAGGTAACGGCGCGGCTGATCCGCAACCGGGATATCATCGGGGACGCCGCCATCGAGGAATACTTAAACGGAAGCCTTTTAAATCTTCACAGCGCGCATCTGATGAAGGATTGTGAAAAAGCAGTGGAGCTTTTGACGGACAGGATCGATGCGCAGAAAAAGATCCGTATTATCGGGGATTATGATATCGACGGAGTATGCGCGACCTATATCCTATACCGGGCACTTTTGCTCTGCGGGGCGAATGTGGATTACGATCTGCCGGACCGCATTCTGGACGGCTACGGGCTGAATCAGAATCTGATCGACCTCGCAAACGACGAGGGCGTGGATACGATATTGACGTGCGACAACGGAATAGCGGCCGTGGAGCAGGTCGCCTATGCGCGCAGTCTTGGCATGACGGTAATCGTGACGGATCACCACGAGCCGGGAGCGGTGCTGCCGGATGCGGACGCGCTGATAAATCCGCATCAGAAGGAATGTCCGTATCCCTACAAAAATCTCTGCGGGGCGGCGGTGGCGTATAAGCTGGTAACGGTGCTCTACGAGGCGATGGGCATCCCACAGGAGGAGAGCGAAAAGCTGGTGGAGTTTGCGGCGTTTGCAACGGTCGGGGATGTGATGGACCTCACCGGCGAGAACCGCATTCTCGTAAAGGAAGGGCTGCTGCAGCTCAACAATACCTCAAATCTGGGGTTTCAGGCGCTTATCCGCGTGAACGGTCTGCAGGATAAGGAAATCACAGCCTATCACATTGGATTTGTGCTCGGACCCTGTCTGAATGCCGGCGGACGCCTGGACACGGCGAAGAAATCGCTGGCGCTGCTGCTGGCGGAGTCGGAGACGGAAGCGACGGAGCTGGCTGAGGAGCTGCTGGAACTGAACGGGCGGCGCAAAGAAATGACGCTGGAGGGATACGAGCAGGCGGTGGAGCTGATCGAGACAAGCTCCATGAAGGAGGATAAGGTGCTGGTCGTCTATCTGCCGGGCTGTCACGAAAGCCTTGCCGGGATTATTGCCGGGCGGCTGCGGGAGCGCTACTATCGCCCGACGATCGTGCTGACGCAGGGCGAGCATGAGGTGAAGGGCTCCGGGCGGTCGATCGAAAGCTATTCCATGTTTGAGGAGCTGCAGAAATGCGGCGACCTCTTCTTAAAATTTGGCGGACATCCGATGGCGGCGGGCTGCTCGCTGAAAAAAGAAAACGTGGATAAGCTGCGCAGGCGGCTGAATGAACAGACGACGCTCACGCAGGACGATCTGACAGAGAAGATCGTGATCGATGTGCCGATGCCGCTGGATTATATTTCCGAGCGGCTGATCGGAGAGCTTTCCTATCTGGAGCCGTTCGGGAAGGGAAACAGCAAGCCGGTGTTCGCGGAAAAAAATCTCGCTGTCTGCAGCGCAAGAGTGGTCGGACAGAGCGGGCGCGTGGTGCGTATGCGGGTGGCGAACGCCGCCGGGACGATGATGGACGCCGTTTACTTTGGTGACGCGAAGGTTTTCCGTGAATACATCGAAGAAAAATACGGATGTGCAGAGACGGAGAAGCTGTTTCAGGGGCGGAAAAACGCAGTGCATCTTTCGGTAATCTACTATCCGTCCATCAACGAGTACAATGGACTGCGCAGTATTCAGATCGTGGTGCAAAGTTATCAGTAGAGGGGGCAGCTCCGGAAGTATAAAGCCGGATACTGCCTGCGCAGGCATATATTAATCAGAAAATCAGTTGACATTCCACCTTGTGGAGGGTATATAACAGGGGAAAAGGAAGGGGGATTTGTTGTGAGAGGGAAATGGAAATTGGCAGGATTGCTGCTTTGTATGGCGCTTTGTCTGTTGCCGGCGGCAGCGGGAAGGGCTGCGCTTCTGCCGCAGCCGGATGCGGAGAGTCTGAAGGAGGATGCTCTGCAGGTGGCGGAGGATATGCAGGCGGGAAATTTTTCCGCGGTGACGGAAAAATTCAGCGCAGAGATGGCGGCGGCGCTCGATGAAAAGTCGCTGGAGAGCAGCTGGAATTCTGTGGTTGCTGTTCTGGGAGATTTTATAGAAACGCTTTCCGTGGAAACCTATGAAAGAGACGCGTATTTTTGCGTGGATATTCTGGAACACTATGAAAATAACGGTCTGAAGCTGCATATTGTCTACGACGCGCAGGGGAAAATTGCCGGAATGCAGATCACCTACGCGGATGTGGAGCCTTATCTGGAGACGGAGGTGCAGTCAGGAGAAGAAGAGCTGTCTTATACCGAGGAAGAGGTGACGGTGACAGCGGATGAGCGCGTTCCGCTTGGCGGCACGCTGACCTTGCCCAGGGATACGGAAAAGCCGCCGGTCGTGATCCTCGTGCATGGCTCCGGTTCCTCCGACCGCGATGAGAATATCAATGGAAATAAGCCGTTTGCCGATATCGCGCACGGGCTTGCGGCGCGCGGCATTGCAGTGCTGCGTTACGACAAGCGTTACTATACGTATCCGGATTGTCCGGACGTCGGCTCGGCGGAAATGGTCACGCTGCGCGAGGAGACGCTTGATGACGTCGATGCGGCGATCAAGCTGATGCAGGAGGATGCGCGCGTGGACGGCAGCCGGATTTTTGTGCTCGGACATTCGCTCGGCGGCTGCTTAAGCCCGGCAATCGCCGCAGAGCATCCGCAGCTTGCCGGGATCATTTCTATGGCAGGCAGTCTGCGTCCGCTCTGGGAGATTGTCTACGATCAGAACCAGGAGGCGATCGCGGCGGCAAAAGAGGGCGAGCTGACGGACGAAGAGCAGGCACAGCTTGCGGAAGCGGCGGAGCAGGTGGAGACCTCCGTGAAGGTTCTGCGCGAGGAACTGGAGTCTCAACCGGATGACGAGCTGCTGCTCGGCATCCCGGTACGGTACTGGAAGTCGAATAAAGAATACTGCGGAGAAAATTTTATCGACCAGGTGGAAATGCCGGTTCTCATCCTGCAGGGCGACGCCGATTTCCAGGTGTACCCGGAAAAAGACTACGTGCTCTGGCAGGAGATGCTTGCGGGCAGAGATAACGCGGTATTCCATCTGTACGAAGGGCTGAATCACCTGATGATGCCTACGCAGGGAAAGCGCGACATCACAGAATATTCTGTGAAAGGTCACGTGGATGAGCAGGTAATTGACGATATTGCAGAATTCATAATGGATGTGGTTGGATGAGACAGTTGTTTCGCCGGAAAGAAGGCGAACGGAGGAAAGACTGCGGCAGAAAAAATGCGGCGGACGGAAAAAAACGGAAACGACATGTAAAAAAACGGGTGATCGTTGCTATTATATTGTGCTATCTTCTCGGCGGAGCGATCCTTCCGTTTGCCTATCAGCCACCGGTATCGGAAAAAACGACAGCAGAATTTTCTTCGGCGGATTTTTACGGAGACGGATATTCCGGGGAGCGCGCGAAGGTAATTTCCCAGAACGGGGAGGCGCTTGAGGAACGCATCCGCCTGATCGCGCAGGCAGAGGATGAGATTATCCTCTCCACACTGGAATTTGATGCGGACATCAGCGGAAAGCAGGTGCTGGCGGCACTTCTTGACGCTGCGGAACGGGGCGTAAAGGTATCTGTCCTTCTGGACGGTTTTTCCTACTGGACGCAGGTGTGGAGAAATCCTTATTTCCTTGCGCTCGCGCAGTCGGAGCAGGCAGAGATCCGCGTTTATAATACCGTGAATCTTCTGTGCCCCTGGACGGCGATGGGCAGACTGCATGACAAATATCTGATCGCGGATGATTTTGCATACATTCTGGGCGGGCGCAACACTTACGATTACTTTCTCGGCGACCAGCCGGGCTATAAAAATTATGACTGGGATGTGCTGATTTATGAGGACGCCGGAAGCGTCGGTCAGAATACCTCCCTTCATCAGGTGCGCGATTATTTCGAAAAGGTGTGGGACAGCAGGGACTGCCGCACATTTGGTGAAAGCTGGACGCTGACGACGGGCTCAAAGATATCCGCCGCCTGCGAAGAACTGCATCAGCTTTATCAGACGATGCAAAAGGAGCATGCCGACTGGTTTGAGACGCCGGACTATATGGCAGAAACGCTGCCGGTGCAGAATATCCGCCTGGTGTCCAACCCGACGCATATCTTTTCCAAAGAGCCGGTCGTGTACTACACGATCACGGAGTTAATGAAGCAGGCAAAAGAGCAGGTTGTGTTCCATACGCCTTACATTGTCTGCAACGACTGGATGCTGGAGCGTCTGCGTGAGGTCTGCAGCGGGACGGCAGAGGTGCAGATGATGACAAATTCCATCGCTAACAATGGAAATCCGTTCGGAGCGATGGATTACAAGAAAAATAAGGGCAGGATCCTGGGGACCGGCGTGCAGATCATGGAATATGACGGCGGCATTTCCTATCACGGAAAATGCTTTGTCATCGACGACCGGCTATCGGCGATCGGTTCCTTCAACTGGGACATGCGCAGCGCCTATCTCGACACGGAGCTGATGCTGGTGATCGACAGCGAGCCGGTGAACGAGGCTCTGCGGGAGGCGATGGGGCAGTATGAAAAGGACGCCCTCCGGGTAATTGATGAGAAAAACTATGATTTGCCGGAGGGCAGGGAGCCGCAGAAGATCAGCAGACAGCGCGATCTGCGCATCAGGGTGCTGGGACCGCTTGTCGGCTGGGCGCGCTTTCTGATGTAGCTTTTTTGCTGCATAAGCCCCGATTCTTTTGTGGGCGGGCAGCTTTTAGTCCTGATGATTTTTCTCAAGCAGCTTTGAAAAACCGATCACGGCGACAAACAGCACGCCGGCTACCGGCCAGATGATCCAGCTTTTCTCCCAGTTATTCCTGTAAAAGCTGACGGCGAGATAGATCGCCGTGACGCTGCACCAGTAGATGGAGCTGATCGTCTCGTTGCGTTTGCTCTGCGCCCGTTTTTCCGGGGAGAAATCACCCGCCTGCAGAAGCTGCTGGTAGCTCTCGTGGATCATGCCGTTTTTTACCAGAATATATACAGCGATCGAGATGAGCGCGAGCAGGAGGCAGAGGCAGGAGATCAGCGTCATATCGGAGGCGCCGAAACCGCCCGCCAGCATCAGCGGAACAATTCCGAGAATGATGAGGAGAACGCCGCACACGATGCCGTTTGTGTAGGTTCCGGAGAATTTTTCCATGCGGTCATTGACGATGCCCTCCACCCCATACTCTGCGTGAAAGCAATGCTCCGTGATATGCTTGTAATGTTCATGCTTCATTCCGTTTTTAATAAAAAGCGGGAGGGCGGCTGCGATCATAATAAGAAGGATCGCGACGCCAAGACCGCCGGCTATGTCCTCCGTGATGTGCCCGCTGCCCGTCTCAGAGAGACCGCCGAGCAGCAGAAGCGCGACAGGCGAGAGTATGCAGATGGAAACGCCGAGGGCGATCTGCTTTGACGCCGTCTGCACGTCAGAAAGGAAACGGTTTGCTTCCTCCACCGATACGTGCGGCAGGTCATCCATCGGTTCGCCTGCGTCGTACTGGATTTCATTGCAGTCGATCTCATCCTTTACAAGATAGTCGAGCGTCACACCGAAGATCTGGCTGAGGGCAAGCAGCTTGTCGAGATCGGGGATGGACTGACCGCCCTCCCATTTCGAGACGGACTGCCGTGAGACGGAGAGCCGCTGCGCAAGCTCCTCCTGCGACCAGCCGTTCTTTTTTCTGAGATTCATTATTTTTTCCGCTAAAATCATACAATATCCTCTTTTCTTTTAGTTACGAAGCGCTCTCGTTTATGCTTTTACTATAGCAGACGGGGCGGTTGCAGTCAATCAAGCGGACCGGAAAATCTGTCAACCGGCAGTTGCAGGGCTGCTGTTTACAGCAGCCTTCGCAAATCCATTTAAAATTCGCTATCGCTCCTTGTTGAAAGAAATCTTTCATGATATGATAAAAAAGAATTCTTTTCACAAAACAGACATATTTCTATGATATCTTCATTTTTAAATGAATGAATTGTGTAATGGAGGTCTTTGTTATGGATAAATTAAAGATTTTGGTTGTGGATGATGAGAGCAGGATGCGTAAGCTGGTGAAAGATTTCCTGGTGAAGAAAGACTTTACGGTGCTGGAGGCGGAGGACGGCGCGCAGGCAGTCGACATCTTTTTCGCCACGAAGGATATCGCGCTGGTAATTCTGGACGTCATGATGCCGAAGATGGACGGCTGGCAGGTCTGCCGGGAGATCCGCGGCATGTCGAATGTGCCGATCATCATGCTGACGGCGCGCGCGGATGAGCGGGACGAGCTGCTTGGCTTTGAGCTGGGCGTGGACGAATATATTTCCAAGCCGTTCAGCCCGAAGATCCTGGTGGCGCGCGTGGAGGCGATCCTGCGCAGGAGCAACGCGCTGGCATCGGATAAGGTGCTAACGGCGGGCAAGATCAGCCTGGACAAAGCGGCGCACGTCGTAAAGGCGGACGGGGAAAATGTTGATCTGAGCTACAAGGAATTTGAGCTTCTGAGTTATTTTATGGAAAATCAGGGCATTGCGCTCTCGCGTGAAAAGATTTTAAACAGCGTTTGGAACTATGATTATTTCGGGGATGCGCGCACCATTGACACTCACGTGAAAAAGCTGCGCAGCAAGCTGGGAGCGCAGGGAGATTACATAAAGACCATCTGGGGTATGGGCTATAAATTCGAGGTGGAATAAGAGATGAAGCACTCGATCAGAACACAGCTTATCATCAGCTTTGCCGGATTGATTGCGGTGATGCTTGCATTATACCTGCTGATCAACAACCTGTTTCTGGAAAACTTTTACATCAGTCAGAAGGAAACGGATTTGATCGAGATTTACAATGCGATCAACAGTGTGGAGGATTATGCCGATTACCAGGGCGACGCCTTTGACACGGACTTTCGCCGCATCAGCGGGACGAACAATGTCAGCCTGGTGATCCTGTATGTCGATACAAACGGAAGCGCCTGGGCGGTTTATCAAAGCAAAGAAGATAAGGTCATGTTCGCGCGCATCCAGGGATATCTGTATGGCTTTAATCTGCAGGACGACGAGCGCGACGTGCTGCTGCAGACGGATTCCTACCGGATCCAGAAATTTAAGGATTCCGCGGATTCCACCGAATATCTGGAGGCGTGGGGACGGCTTGATAACGGCTGTTACCTGCTGATGCGCATACCGCTGCAGTCGATCGTGGAAAACGTAAAGATTTCCAATCAGTTTACCTTATATATTATCCTTGCCGCCACGCTGCTGAGCATTTTCTTTGTATGGTGGATTTCCAAACGGATCTCAGAGCCTATCCGGGAGCTTACCATTTTATCCCGGCGGATGGCAAACCTGGAATTTGACGCCAAATATACCAGCGGCGGAAAGAATGAGATCGGGGAGCTTGGCAAGAATTTTAATCATATGTCGGAGACGCTGGAGCGGACGATCTCTGAGCTGAAAACGGCGAACAATGAGCTGCAGAAGGACATCGAGAAGAAAACGCAGATCGACGAGATGCGCAAGGAATTTCTTTCAAACGTATCGCATGAGCTGAAAACGCCGATCGCGCTCATCCAGGGGTACGCAGAGGGACTCAAGGAGTGCATTAACGACGATGAGCAGAGCCGGGAGTTTTATTGTGAGGTCATTATGGACGAGGCCTCCAAAATGAACAATATGGTCAAGAAGCTGCTCAGCCTCAATCAGCTCGAATTTGGAAACGATGTGGTCAACATGGTGCGCTTCAACCTGACGGAGCTTCTCGGCGGCGTTGTGCAGTCCACGCATATTCTGGCGGAGCAGAAAAATGTTACGGTTGTGTTTGCGGAGACGGCGCCTCTGTATGTATGGGGCGATGAATTTAAGCTGGAGGAGGTTGTCACCAATTACGTCAGCAATGCGCTCAACCATGTGAACGAGGGCGGAAGGATCGAGGTAAGGACAGAACGGCAGGGCGATAAGGTGCGCACGAGCGTCTTTAATACCGGCAGTCATATACCGGAGGACGAGCTTGAGAAGGTCTGGATCAAATTTTATAAGGTGGACAAGGCGCGGACCAGAGAGTACGGCGGGAGCGGCATCGGACTTTCCATTGTGAAGGCGATCATGGAATCCATGCATCAGCAGTACGGCGTTTATAACAGCGCGGATGGCGTCTGCTTCTGGTTTGAGCTGGATTGCAGCAAAGGAGAGTAAATGGAGAGAATACGGGAGGCAATTAAAAATGCCGACGCGGTGCTGATCGGTGTCGGCGATGAATTTACACAGAGAAAAGCAGAAAAAGAGCAGATCATCCGCGCTTATAATAAAGTGGCGGAGCTGATCGAAGGAAAGCCGTGGTTTGCGGTAACGGTAAACACCGATGATCTGATCTACGAATCGAAGCTGAATGAATTTTTTATCGTCGCACCCTGCGGAAGCGAGGCAGCGGGCAATGTGGTGACGATGGAGAACTACGATGAATCGGCATACCTTCCGCAGTGGCAGTTTTACCGGAACTGGCTTGCCTCGACCATCGGGAAAAAGCTCTGTATTCTGGAGCTTGGCGTGGGCCTTTCCTACCCGTCCGTCATAAGGCTGCCGTTTGAGCGGACGGCGCTTTTCAATCAGAAGGCGGTGCTGGTGCGCATCCACAGCAAGCTGGCGCAGGCGCCGGAGGAGCTTGCGGGGCGCAGCATCTGCATTCCGGAGGAGCCGGTTGATTATCTGAACCGCAAAGAGCCGTCTTTGGGTGAGTAAGATTATTTTTCATAAAAATGACGAAAAACAATTGTAATTCTCTTGATGTATGGTATACTATTCACAAAAGAACTCATACAGGAGGGTACATATGGAATCCAGAGTCATCAGAATACCATCAAAGTCAAACAGCAACGTGGTGCTTCGGGTCATCCCCGGACATTTTGTAACCAATCACTCCCATATCAATTATTATGTGGATATGACCTTTTTAAAGGCGCGTAAGAGCGAAGCGGAGGGCGCAGCAAAGATCCTCGCGCGCAATTACGAGACGACTACATACATTGATACGATCGTCTGCATGGACGGCTGCGAGATCATCGGAGCATATCTGGCAGAGCAGCTTACCAGAAACGGCATCATGTCCATTAACTCCCATCAGACCATGTACGTTGTTTCACCGGAGATCCACACCGGCGGGCAGCTTATTTTCCGGGATAATATGCAGGGCATGATCAAAGACAAGCATGTACTGCTGATGCTTGCCACGGCATCTACCGGTATCACCATCAAGCGTGCGGTAGAATGTATCCGCTACTACGGAGGCATTGTGGAGGGCGCAGCGGCGCTGTTCAGCGCAACGCAAGAGGTAGACGGGGTGAAGGTAAGCTCGCTGTTTACCGACGAGGATATTCCCGACTACAAAATGTACCATGCGACAGAGTGCCCGATGTGCAGAGCAAAACAGAAGCTGGATGCAATTGTAAATAGTTACGGATATTCCCGCATGTAAAGCGTTGTAAGTTAAAAAAAAATGTGTTAAACTAAGGGAGTGCAGACAAAATGCACTCCCTTGTGCGTTTCCTGATATTCGTAAAAATTTCTTCATACGAATTATTTACGAATTATCTGCGTAATGACGTGTAACGAGATGTGATAAAATATAACAAGAATGGGCGATGTTCTCAAAGAAGATTTATGGAATAAGTCCTGAAAATACCCGGTTATGGGAGGAAAATGACATGATCGCGATTATCGACTACGATGCCGGCAACTTAAAAAGCGTATATAAGGCGCTGCAGTTTCTTGGAAAGGAAGCCTGCGTCACCAGGGATGCAAAGGAGATCTTGCGGGCGGACAAGGTGATCCTGCCCGGCGTCGGTTCCTTTGGGGACGCGATGGGGCGGCTGAATGAATATGACCTTGTGCCGGTCATCCGCGAAGTGACCGCGCAGAAAAAGCCGTTTCTTGGCATCTGCCTGGGGCTGCAGCTTCTGTTTGAGCGCAGCGAGGAATCTCCGGGGGTGGCGGGGCTTGGTATTTTGCCGGGCGAGATATTGCGTATACCGGAGACGGAGGGCTTAAAGGTGCCGCATATCGGCTGGAATTCTTTAACGTTCGACCATCCGGGGCGTCTGTTTGCGGGGCTTAAGGAGGAGACATACGTCTATTTTGTCCATTCCTACTATCTGAAAGCGCGCGAGGCGGAGATTGTGACCGCTTCCACGGAGTACGGCGTACACATTCACGCCTCCGTGGAGAAGGACAACGTATTTGCCTGCCAGTTCCACCCGGAGAAGAGCAGTCGTGCGGGACTTCAGATCTTGAAAAATTTCACGGAGCTTGGGGAGGAATAGCGATGTTTACAAAGAGGATCATCCCCTGTCTGGATGTACATAACGGAAGGGTAGTTAAGGGCGTTAATTTTGTGAACCTGCGGGACGCGGGCGACCCGGTGGAGATTGCGGCGGCTTACGACAGGGCGGGCGCGGATGAGCTTGTTTTCCTTGATATCACGGCGTCCTCGGATGAACGCAAAACCGTGGTCGATATGGTGCGGCGTGTTGCCGAGCGCGTGTTTATCCCCTTTACGGTGGGCGGCGGCATCCGCACCGTTGAGGATTTTAAAATACTGTTAAGGGAAGGAGCCGACAAGATTTCCATCAATTCCTCCGCGATCAACCGCCCGGAGCTGATCAGCGAGGCGGCGGATAAATTCGGCAGTCAGTGCGTGGTGGTTGCGATCGACGCCAGACGCCGGGAGGATGGGAGTGGCTGGAATATCTATAAAAACGGCGGCAGGATCGACGTAGGAATCGACGCTGTCGAGTGGGCCGAGAAGGTCTGCCGCATGGGAGCGGGCGAAATACTGCTCACCAGCATGGACTGCGACGGCACGAAGGCGGGCTATGATATTGCACTCACGCGCGCGATCGCGGACGCTGTCCCGGTGCCGGTGATCGCCTCCGGCGGCGCAGGAACGATGGAACATTTTTACGATGCGCTGACGGCAGGAGGCGCGGACGCGGCGCTTGCCGCTTCGCTGTTTCATTATAAAGAATTGGAAATACAGGAAGTGAAGAGATATCTGCAAAGCAGAAAGGTCTCTGTCAGAATGTGAGGAGAAAAACTATGCCACCGATTTCAAACGACTGGCTTACTCCGCTGAAGCCGGAGTTTTCCAAGCCATATTATAAAAAGCTGTATCAGACCGTGAACGAGGAATACCGCACGCACCTTATCTTTCCGCCTGCGGATGATATTTTCAACGCTTTTGCGTTTACGCCGCTCTCGGAGGTGAAGGCGGTTATTCTGGGTCAGGACCCGTACCACGGCGACGGACAGGCGCACGGACTCTGCTTTTCCGTCAAGCCGGACGTCGAGATCCCGCCGTCGCTCGTGAATATCTACAAGGAGCTGCAGGACGACTGTGGCTGTTATATCCCGAATAACGGATATCTGACGAAGTGGGCAAAGCAGGGGGTGCTTCTGCTAAATACGGTTCTGACCGTGCGGGCGCACCAGGCAAATTCCCACCGCGGCATCGGATGGGAGGAGTTTACCGATGCGGCGATCCGCATCTTAAATGATCAGGACCGCCCGATCGTGTTTATTCTGTGGGGAAGACCGGCGCAGATGAAAAAAGCGATGCTGAATAATCCGAAGCATCTGATCCTGGAGGCGCCGCATCCCAGTCCGCTTTCCGCTTACCGGGGCTTTTTCGGGAGCCGGCCGTTCAGCCGGACAAATAAATTCCTGCAGCAGCACGGCATAGAGCCGATCGACTGGCAGATAGAGAATGTATAGTAACAGGACAGCCTGGCTGAACTGCTGCAACGTATAGAGGAGGAGAGATACCATGGGGAGAAAATGGTTTGACAAAATACTGTTTGTGCTGGTGATCGCGGCAAGTATCGTGTTCACGCTGTTTGTCGGCAGAGGCTCGCTCGACATGATGATCTACAATTTTGCTTTTCTCGCGCTGATGATCGTGATCTGCATCGTGGGTATGGCGCTTGGATTCCGGAAAATGTCCGGCCTGGAGCAGGCTTTCGACCGGGCGGCAGAAGAGATCGACAACACATTTAATGTGGTGGATTCCATAGAAGGATCTCCTGCGTCGCTGCCGGAGGAGCTTTTTGAGCATGAGGAGCTGGATGAGCGCTATCAGGAGTTTACCGCCTTTATCCGAAAGAGCCAGAGCGGTATCGGCGATATTGAGGATTACATTAACGACACCGAGGTGGACAGCATCTTTGGAAAACGGCTGATCGATCTGATCCCGGATGTGCTGACGAGCCTTGGTATCCTCGGTACCTTTATCGGGCTGGTGTTTGGTCTGAAAAACTTTGAGCCTTCGAACTATGAGGCGATGACGGCCTCCGTATCGTCCCTGGTAAACGGTATTAAGGTTGCTTTCCTCACGTCCATTTACGGTCTGTCGCTGTCGCTGGTGTTCGGCTACGGCACAAAGGCGGCCTACAGCGATCTGATGAACAGCCTGCAGCGTTTTCTGGATAAATTCCATCATTACGTGATCCCGTCGGCGGAGGCGGAGGCGCGCAATATCATGGTAAATTACCAGAGCGAGCAGACCGAGGCGATCGAAAAAATGACGGAGCAGTTTTCCGAGCATCTGGCAAACAGCTTCGAGAAGGTGATCACGCCTTCCTTCCGCAAGATGAATCAGTCGATGGATATTCTCACAGAGACGATGGCCAAAGGGCAGGAGGAGCTTTTGAGTGGGCTTCTGGAGGATTTCCTGAAGAAGATGCGTTCTTCCTTTCAGCTTCAGTTTGACAATTTCAACGAGGCTTTGGATGAGCTGACGAAGGCGCAGAATGCTCTGGCGGAGAATACGAAAAATCTCTACCGCGATATGGCGCAGGAGCTGCGCACGACCTTCGAGAATGAGAACACGAACATGCAGGGTATGGTGCGCGAGATGGGCGCGATGCATAAGGAATATCTGACGAGCGCGCAGCAGACGATGGACATGAACCAGCAGTATGCGGAGACGCTGAACCAGAATTACCGCCAGGTGGTGTCGTATCTGCAGGATGCGGAGCAGAGCTCGGCGAAATTCTGGGTGGCGTGCAACCAGGCAATGCAGAAATATGTCAGCGCGGCGAGCGTCAGCGTGGAGGGCTTCGCGGCGGCGAGCCAGCACAACAGCAATCTCTACGAGGCGAACGAACGGCTGGTGGAGAGCTACAACGAGCGGATGCAGGAGTTTGTACAGTATCAGAAGCTGACGGCAAAGACGATGGAACAGGTGCAGAATCTCCTGTACAATATCGTTACCTCGCCGGAAGCCGGGCAGCGCACGAGCATCCGCAATATGGCGGTGAACAACAGCAACCGCGACCTGCTGCTTGATATCCAGAAAACGCTGCAGGAACAGGGCGAGCGCCAGGAGGAGCTGCTTGAGACGATGGTTGCCTACATGAAGGAAAGCAGCCGCAGGAAGGGAAGAGGTATTTTCCGGGGCGATAAGTAATCTGGAGGGTATTTATGAGAAAACGCAGAGAAAAGGAAAACAGCGGTTTCAATGTATGGCGTTCTTATTCCGATATGATGGCGGGTATTTTGCTGCTTTTTGTGCTGATCATGTGCGTCTCGCTTTTTCAGGCGCAGGTGAATTATGAGGCGAGCATAAAGGAGCGCGATGAAAAGCTGTATTTGCAGGATGAATATACAAAGAAAATCATGAGCCAGGAGGATCAGATGGCAAACCAGCAGGATCAGCTTGCCTCACAGAAGGATCAGCTCGCATCGCAGGACGAGCTGCTTGCCGCGCAGAAGGCGCAGCTCGACGCGCTGGCAGCACAGCTTGACGAGCAGCAGAGCCAGCTTGATGCACAGAGTGCTACGCTTGAGAGCCAGCAGAGCGCGCTGGATGAAAAGACCACGCAGCTTGCAGATCAGCAGGCGCGCATCGACAAGATCATCGGAGTGAAAGCGGACGTGATCGAGGCTCTGAAGCAGGAGTTTGCCAATAACAACATCAGCGTTGAGATCGACGAGACGAACGGCTCCCTTGTCATGGATTCCAGTGTCCTCTTCGACTACGACGAGACGGAGCTGACACCGGAGGGGCAGGAGGTGCTCGGCAATGTCCTGCCGATCTACTGCAGCGTGCTGATGCAGGAGGAATACTTCCCGTACCTTGCGGAGATCATCATCGACGGCTACACGGACAGCAGCGGCGGTTACGAGTACAATCTGGAGCTTTCCCAGCGCCGTTCCCTGGCAGTGGCGGAGTATCTGCTCAGCATCTGTCAGAGCTTCCTGGATGCCGACGATCAGCAATCACTGAAAGAAAAGCTGACGGTCAACGGGCATTCCAGCAGCAACCTCGTACTCGATGAGAATGGCAACGAGGACGCCGACGCCTCCCGCCGCGTGGAAGTAAAATTCCGCCTGAAGGACGAGGAGATGATCGAGGAATTGCGGTCGATTCTGGACAATTAAAAATGAATAATCTGCAAGACATATGCCCGCGGGATATCCTGCGGGTATCCTTTTGTTTCCATTCATCCGAAGGGGCTGCCGGAGGAAGGTCCTGTAGCTTTTAATACAGAATTTGCAGCATTCTTTCTCTCCACAGACAGATGGTTTTTCGCGAAACATTAATAATTTATCGATAAACGATAAAAATATATTGACAAACAATAATTCCTGCAATATAATAGTATCATCAGAACCGGGAATGATACTATCATAATACGGGAGGTTTTTATATGAAGTGCTTAAATAAGGTTACTATGATCGGAGCAAAAATCCTGGAGATCCTGCACTGGTTTACAACGGCGATCATGCTTGTCATTGCAGCAGGGTGTCTGTTTATGAGGGAGCGGCTGGCAGATTTTCTTACAGCAGGGGTTGTCTCGCAGGGGACGGAGCTGACATCATACGGGTTTGAAATCACAGCCGTTCAGGCGGATGGTACGCTGGATATGACGGCGGTGCTGTTCTTTGCGGTGACGGCAGTGATCTGCCTGTCACTGATGGCGATGGTCTACCGCAATGTTTATCTGATCGTGCGCACGGCAGCTGGGACGACCTCATTTGCCAGGGAAGCCACACCATTTCAGAAAGACACCATCCGCATGGTGCGTGAGATTGGCATTTTTTTGATTTCACAGTCGGCTGTCTGCCTGGTGATGAGCATCATTGCACGGCTCTTTATCGGCGTTGAGGTGGCGGAGCTGAGCGTCAATCTGGACAGCTTGCTGATGGGTGTTGTGGCGCTTTCGCTCTCGCAGATCTTTGCCTACGGTACACAGCTTCAGGAAGATGTGGATGGACTTTTGTGAGGAGGAACTATGGGGAAAATCATATTGAGACTGGACCGCATGATGGCAGACCGGAAAATATCGCTGAATGAGCTGGCGGAGAAGGTGGGTATTTCCAATGTCAACCTTTCCAAGCTCAAAAACAATCGGGTGACGGCGATCCGCTTTTCTACGCTGGAGGCGATCTGCGAGGTGCTCGACTGCCAGCCGGGAGACATTCTGGAATACGAAAAAGATGATCGGGATTCATAGCGCCGAGGTGCGACCCGGAAAAGAAAAATTATTTCGATTGGCTGAATAAAGATTTTTGCAGATTGTCTTGCGGTTTCTGCTGATTTCGCATATAATAGAAGTGAGCCGGAAGGCAAAGATATGGTGCGAGGGCAGCACCTTAAAAAGAAGTCCTGGAAGAAGTAAGACCTCGTCGTAAGACGGGGGCTGATTTTATAGATGCGGCAGGTATATGGTTATTTTAAAATTTTGTTCATCCTGTTCTATGATAAGGTTTCCGTGATGCTTCTGTACAATCACTTGGCAGCTTTTCAGACCTATATTTTATGCCTTCCGCCGGCTGATATTACTTGTGATATCATATGTGATGATTTTAATTGAACTGTGCAAATGATGAAAGATTCACGAAACCGGAAAAGGAAAGGAGCGGCAAAATCTATGAAACAATTTAAATTTATGGGATTTTTAATGTTTATTGGAATGATTTTTTACATGGCATTGCCAGTATGTGCCGAGGATGTTTTGAGTAATGAAGAAATTCATGAAACGAAAATTACCGTGAAAAATAAACTGGGAGAAAATGTTGATGTCTGGTTTGCAAATGAAAATACCGGCGCAACATATGGTGACGTACAGAATATTGTAAATATGGATACTAACCTGGATGCGTTGTCAATTACGATTTATGAAGTTAAAGGGGGAGACAAGGTTACAGATTCTTATCCGGAATCAAGTATAAGAGCATGGAACCCGCCGCCAATAGGAAGTATGCATTATATGGTGTCAGATCTCATGGAGGCTCATATAAAGAAGCTGTCAAATATCTTTCTTAAGTATAGATAAAAAAAGGGATAATTAATGGACATTGCAGTATTGCGGGTCGAAAGAGATGGAACATTAGCATAGGGATATTTTGCTGGGAAATACGCTTTTGATTAAGGAAAAGAGGGAATTGCCATGAAATTGCGCTATGTCCGGCGGACAGGCCGGATCCTGATTGTAATTGGAATTCTATTTATGATTATCGGAGTGAATACATCGGAAGCAGTTCAGATTTTTTTCGGTATCGCCGGACTGATAATAAATATAATCGGATTATTGGTGTTCCAATTCTTCTGGAAGTGTCCGTATTGTCACATGCACTTGCCCTCTCAGGGGTCTGTCGGAATGGAATTTTGCCCATTCTGCGGAAACGACCTGGAATTATAGATATTCCCTGTACTTTGCACAGACAAGGTACAGGGGATTTTTTATAGATGCGGCAGATGCTTTCTGTAGCGCCGCAGTTCCTGCTCACTGACATCAGAAATAATCCGTTCAAGCGTTTTCAGAAGCTTTTCTTTATCCTCCGGCAGTCTGCCTCTGAGCTGGAATGCATTGGAGGCTCCCATTGCAGCGAAATACGTTTCAATATGCAGGTTTTCAATCAGAGTGTGAAGCTCCCGATATTTTTCCAGCTCTCCTTCCTCCTGCCAGTTTCCATTCCGGATTTCCCGATAAAGCACAGAATCGGGATAAATGGTCAGCATGTTAGGTCCGACCAGAAACGGATGCAGTTGATTGAAGATTTTTGCGGTGGCTTTTGCACCGGATTCGCCGTTCCCTTTTCCGGAAATACCGGTCAGATAGAAGAAACCGTAGGAGATATCAGCCTGCTCCAGCCTTCTGCACTGCGTAAGAATGTCTCTGGCGGTATAGCCCTTCTGCATAAAGGACAGCGCCGCGTCGTCTCCGGTTTCTGCCCCGATGGTCAGCCTATTATAGCCCGCCTGTCTGAGCAGCGTAAGCTCTTCGTCCGTCTTTTTTACGGAATCCGTTATGCGGGCAAAGCAGCCGATGGATTCGACGGAGGGCAGATATTTTCGTATGAGTTCTGCGATTTCCAGCAGCTTATCTGTTTTCAGAACAAACGGGTTGGCGCCCGTCAGAAAAACCCGCCGGATCGGTTCTGGACCGGATTTCCCCGAAAGAATATTCAGCATTTTTGAATGAGGATTTGTGCGAAGAATCTGTGCTTCCAGCAAATCGCTTTCGATGTCCTTCAGGGGAGACATCCGGAATTTAAACGGCAAATCACTGTACAGCGTACAGAATTTGCAGTTGTGGTGCGTGCAGCCTGCCGTCACCTCCAGAAGAAGCGAATCCGCCTCATAGGGAGGACGCCAGATCGTTCCAGTATAATGCATAAAATCACCTCACATAGATGGATTATGTGCAGGCAACGGGAAACCTGCACACGACTGTCCCGTTGGGGATATTATAACAGGGTACAGCAAAAAGAAAAGTACGGTACTTTTTTGCAGTACCTTTTTCATCCGGAAAAATGTGTTATACTGATGAAAAAGGGAGGATGAGGCATATGAGAAAATCAGAGGCGGCGGCAGAGCGGTGCAAAACGATTTCCGCTATGCAGAAAATGCTGGGCGGGAAATATAAAATCGAGCTGCTCTGGTATATCGGAAAATGCGATGTAAGGAGATTCGGACAGCTTCGCCGTCAGATTGGAGAGATTACGGAAAGCTCGCTGACGAAACAGCTCCGTGAGCTGGAGGCGGAAGGCTTTATCGTCCGCACCGACTTCCATGAGATGCCGCCGCATGTCGAATACAGTCTGACAGACCTGGGAGAGAGCTTTTTATCTGTTCTTGACTATATGAAAGAATGGGGCGATAAAAATCTGAATATTTTTCAAAAAAAAGGAATAAAAAATATAAAATAAGAAAAAAGAATTGCAATAAAGAAGGCGGGTGTGTTAAAATATAATCTATGGAGGAAGAAAGCTATGGAGAGTATCGTAAGGTTGGCTTCGCTGAAAATTTCGAATATTAAAAATGTAAAAAACGGACAGATTATGATGCCAAATGCCTGTCGGAAACAGTTATCCTACAAAAATGCTGAAGTATTGGGCATATATGGTCAGAATGGTTCTGGAAAAACGGCTATAATTGATGCGCTGTATTATTTACAGGAAATTATGACTGGCAGGACGGTTGAAGAGGAAGCGGCAGATTATATCGATGTAAATGATAATCGGGCGGAGATTTCTGCAGATTTTTATATTTTTATAGAAGAGACCATTTATGAGGTAAATTACAGGGTTATTTTGCAGAGAGATGGAAAGCGGGCAGAAATTGTTCGGGAAACTATGAGCTGTGCCATAAATAAAGGTAATTCCAGAAGTAATAAAACAGTATTTATGGATTTTCAGCGCGCAGACAGAGAAAATATATTTCTTCCGAAAAAGAGACTGGATGAGGTTGTGGAAGCCAATACAGAAAACAAAACGGACCTTATCGTAGCAAGAAAGATGGCAGAGAAGGGTAATTATTCTTATATTTTCGGAGAAAGCAGCAGAGAAATTTTCTGCCGCATATACGAAAATAATTTCAAACCTTATTCAGAGGTAATAAGGGCATTGTTCCGGTTTGCGTTAAAGGATTTGTTTGTCATCCGCAATGCACATTCCGGAATGATTTCCGCCAATTTTTTGCTGCCGGTGGCATTTCGGATTGAACAGAATGAAATTGGAATGAAAGGAGATTTGGCTGTTCCGCTGACAGAGCCGGTTGTTCTAAATGAAGAAAGAAAAAAAATCCTGGATACCATTGTTGAGCAGATTAATATGGTTTTGTTCACTATTATTCCGGGAATGAGGATAGATATTTATAATTACGGAAAACAGTTGATGGATTCCGGCGAAGACGGATATCGAGTGGAGCTTGTTTCTGTCAGAGAAAACATGCCTCCGATTCCAATCCGGATGGAATCAGAAGGAATTATTAAAATTATTTCTATTTTGAATGTTTTGATTCAGGCATTTGGTGACGCTTCAGTTTGTCTGGCGATTGATGAACTGGATGCGGGCATTTTTGAATATATGCTCGGAGAATTGCTTGACATTTTCAATAAAAGCGCAAAAGGGCAGTTGATATTTACTTCTCATAATTTACGTGCGCTGGAGATGCTGGATAAAGACAGTATTATGTTTTCCACAGCAAATCCGGACAGAAGATATATCAGGATGAAGAACATAAAAGCGTCAAACAATCTCAGGGATATGTATCTCAGGGGAATTACACTGGGAGGCCAGGATGAAGTAATTTATGAGGAAACGGACAGTCTGAGAATTGCACGTGCCTTCAGAAAGGCAGGAAGGACAATACTGCATGATTGAGAAGAAAGTTGTTGCGTTCATCGTGGAAGGTCCAAGCGATGAAGCAGCGCTTGGGACTATTATGAAAGAATATTTTTCCAGCAATGAGGTGCAATTTGTTGTTGTGCATGGGGATATTACTCTGAAGGATTATGTCTCCACAGATAAGATTCTGACAAAAATAAATGAACAGATTGAAAATATAAAAAGTAAATATCGGTATCATCAGGATGACTTCATAAAGATTATTCATATTGCAGACACTGATGGTGTGTATATTCAGAGCACAGATATAAAAAAAGCAGATATAGAAGAAATACGGTACTATAAAGAATGTATTGAAGCTCCTGATGTAAGTGCAATTATAGACCGCAACAGGCGAAAAGGTGCCGTTTTATTTAAACTGAGAAAGACCGGAAAAATAAATGGCATTCCTTATCGGATTTATTTTAATTCCTGTAATTTGGAGCATGTATTGTATAATTCTAAGGGAAAGTAAGATGCCTCAATAAAAGAAAAACCAGCAAAAAACT